>NZ_JBFTSF010000226.1:0-10763 GCF_056399905.1 Cupriavidus sp. 01L46 | reverse complement strand
GCCAGGCTCTGTCCTTCAAACAGGCCCACCACCAGACAATCGGTCTTGGTTGCCAGGAAACCATTTTGGCCCGCTTTGCTCCAATCCAAGGCTTTTGTGCTAAATTCCATCGCGCTTCCTTCCAGGGGCTTGTCCACCACGAAAGCTCCTATTATCCGCGATTTGCTGCCGCCGGTCCGCTATGCTTGCTAGCAAGCCCCCCGGCACCGACATCGCCCGCGCCGGCCGGCAGCCCGGAACCGACTCCGCATGATCTTTCAACAAGCCTTGCGTCGCGAGCTCGCATACACCGCCGGCGCGGTGTTTCTGGTCATGCTGACCTTCATGCTGACCTCGCTCGTAATCCGTATTCTCGGCATGGCCGCCAATGGCCAGGCCAGCCCCAATGACGTCCTGATGCTGATCGGCCTGGCCACCATTGGCTATCTGTCGATCCTGCTGTCCGCCACCCTGTTCATCTCCACCCTGATCGTGCTCACGCGCTGGTACAAGGACTCGGAGATGGTGGTGTGGTTCTCGGCCGGCATCTCGCTGCGCGACCTGGTCAAGCCGGTGCTACAGTTTGCCGCGCCCTTCATCATCATGTCGCTGCTGTTGGGCATGTTCGCCTGGCCGTGGGCCAACCAGCAAAGCGCGCTGTTCCGCGACCGCTTCGAGCAGCGCGGCGTGCTGTCCATGATCGCCGCCGGCCGCTTCATCGAGCCGGCCAAAGGCAATTACGTGCTGTTCATCGAAGGCATCGACGCCGACATGAAGCACGCGCGCAATGTCTTCGTGGCCAACGCCGAGGCCGACAAGATCGGCGTGGCGCTGGCCCACCAGGGCCAGTTCCAGACCATGCCCAACGGCGACCGCATGGTGGTCATGGAAAACGGCCGCCGCTATGCCGGCACGCCCGGCAAGATCGACTACCGCATCGTGGAGTTCGACCAGTACGCGGTCAAGGTGGACAACAAACCACCTGAGTCGGAAGCCAACCTCCCGACCAAGAGCCGCGACACCATCGACCTGCTGCGCAACCCCACCAACGAGAACCTTGGCGAGTTGCTGTGGYGCCTGTCGCTGCCGCTGCTGGCCTTCAACTTTGTGCTGATCGCCATCCCGCTTGCCTACGTCAACCCGCGCCTGGGCCGCTACACGCCCCTGGTCTTCGCGGTGCTGATCTACCTGACCTACAGTAACGTGATCAATCTCTCGCAGGCCTGGGTGCGCTCCGGCTCCATCCCGTTCTCGATGGCCTGGTGGCCGTTCCACCTGATCGCCCTGCTGGGCGCGGTGATGCTGTTCCGCTACCGCCAGAACCGCAGCCTGGGTGGCTGGCGCGCGGTCTTCGGCCTGCCCCGCAAGGGTGGCGCCCGGGGGAACCAGGCATGAAGGTATTGCGCGTCTACGAGCGTTATTTCGCGCGGCTGATCTACGGCGTCTTCGCCTTCATCCTGTTTGCGGTGCTGGCGCTGTTCGTGTTCTTCGACATGCTCAGCGAGCTGGAGAGCGTGGCCGGCCGCTACACCTCGCTGGTGGCGTTCTTCCACGTCATCCTGCAGGCGCCCACCCGCATCTATGAGGTGCTGCCGATCGCCGTGCTGATCAGCGCCATCTATGTGTTCTCGCAACTGGCCAGCCAGTCCGAGTACACCATTTTCCGGGTGGCCGGCCTGAATACGCGCCAGGCGCTGTTCTCGCTGTTCAAGCTGGCGATTCCGCTGGCCATCGCCACGTTTATCTTCGGCGAATTCATCGGCCCCAAGGCCGAGCAGTACGCGCAGAAGGTCAAGCTCGAAGCACTGGGCGCCACGGTTTCCGCGGGCTTTCGCTCCGGCGTGTGGGTCAAGGACCGCGACCGCGATGCCGCCAAGGGCCATGAGGTTACGCGCTTCGTCAACGTGGCCGGCCTGCGGCCCGACCAGAGCATCACCGGCGTCACCATTTACGAGTTCGACGACCAATACCGCCTGAGCGTGATCCGTGTGGCCAAGGAAGGCCGCTACGAGGGCGGCCAGTCMTGGCAGCTCACCGGCGTGACCGAGACCCACTTCCAGGAACTGCCCAGGGGCGAGCCCGGCAAGGCGGRCGCCCTGGCGCCGGCCTTCCGCGGCGAGCAGCACAGCGTGCCCACCATGGCCATGCGCTCCGAGCTGACGCCGCAGATCCTGTCGGTGCTGCTGGTGGAGCCGGAGCGGATGTCCACGGTGGACCTGTTCCGCTATATCCGCCACCTGCGCGACAACAAGCAGGACACCCAGCGCTACGAGATCGCCTTCTGGAAGAAAGTGATCTACCCGCTGACCCTGTTCGTGATGGTGGCGCTGGCCCTGCCCTTTGCCTACCTGCACGCACGGGCCGGCGCGGTGGGCGTGAAGGTGTTCGGCGGCATCATGCTGGGGCTGTCCTTCCACTTGTCCAACACCCTGTTCTCGCACGTGGGGCTGCTGCATACCTGGCCGCCCATCGTCTCGGCGCTGATCCCCGGCACGCTGTACCTGCTGGTGGCGCTTGGCGCGTTGCGCTGGGTGGACCGGCATTAAGCCAGCCAGCAAGCCGGCAAGCATCGAGGCTCGAAGATGAATACCACGCCCCTTCCCCGCCAGGCCATGGTGCTGTTCGGCCACGGCGCGCGCGATGCGCGCTGGCGCGAGCCGTTTGACCGGCTGCACGCCAAGCTGACGGCTGCGCTGCCGGATTGCGCGGTGCGCCTGGCCTTCCTGGAACTGATGACGCCTTCGCTGCCGGATACGCTGGCAACGCTGGCCGCCGGGGGCGTTACCGACATCAATGTGGTCCCGGTGTTCTTTGGCCAGGGCGGGCATCTGCGGCGGGACCTGCCGGCCTTGCTGGATGATTGCCGGGGCAAGCTTCCGGGTGTGACGATCCGCTGCGCGGCGGCTGTCGGCGAGGATGACAGTGTGCTGGATGCGATTGCGGCTTATTGCGCGGGGACGCTCGGCAGCGGCAACGCCTAGCGCCCACGTAGCCCCATCGAAGCACCTAAATGAAAAAGCCGGGCAACGCAACGTTGCCCGGCTTTTTTCATTTGGCGCGCCAGTGCTTCAGGCTGCGCGCGTTTCCACGTAGGCAACGCCGCCATCCACATCCTGCGGCACCGCCTCGCTAGCCCGCGAGGCCAGCGCTTCGCTAGCCCGCGAGGCCAGCGCTTCGCCGATCATCAGCAGGCTGGGATGCACCGGGTTGATCCAGGCCGCCGCCTCGCCCGCCGCCATCTGCCGCAGCGTGAACTGGCGGCTGCGCTGGTGCGCCGAGGTAGCGGCCTCGACCACCCAGGCGGGCGTGGAAGCCGGCTTGCCGTGCGCGATCAACTGCGCGGCGATGGATGCCGCCTGGTCGCGGCCCATGTAATACACCACCGTATCGGCCTTGACATCCGCCTCCACGTCGATCGTGTCAGCCGCCTTGGATTGCGTCGCAAACGCCACGCTGCGCGACACGCCGCGCTTGGTGAGCGGCTTGCGGATCGCGGAAGCCGCCGCCAGCGCGGCGGTGATGCCCGGCACGATTTCGTACGCGATGCCGGCTTCTTCCAGCGCCTGCAGTTCCTCGTCGGCGCGGCCGAACAGCATCGGATCCCCGCCCTTCAAGCGCACCACGCGCTCGAACTTGCTGGCCTGATCCACGATCTGGCGGTTGATGAACAACTGCGCGGTAGAGCGCTGGCCGCAGCGCTTGCCCACCTCGATCAACTGCGCCTGCGGACACCATGCCAGCATCTCGGGCGAGACCAGCGCATCGTGCAGCACCACCTGGGCTTCGCCCAAAAGCCGTGCACCGCGCACCGTAATGAGGTCCGCGGCGCCGGGACCCGCGCCGATCAGATAGACCTTGCCCATGCCATGCTCCTTCGCGCTCACTGGATCGATTTGCCTATGCACTCGCCTCAGGCGAATGCACGGATCATGCCAGCGGCCACGGTGTGGTTGGTGGCTTCGTCGATCAGCACAAAAGCGCCGGTCGCCGGGTTGTCGCCATAGTTGTCGCAGACGATGGGCTTTTGCAGCGAGATCTGCACCGAGCCGATATCGTTCAGGCCGATTTCGTGGCGGTCGGTCTCGTGCAGCAGCGTATGCACGTCCAGCACGCGATCCACCGACGACACGCGCGCAAACACGCTGGCCGTGGTGTGCTTGAGCACATACTTGCGGGCCGGATTGAGCGATTCGTCATCGAACCAGCACAAATCGGCGGTCAGCTTCTTGGCCGAAACGCTGTCCGCGGCGGCAGCCACGAACATATCACCGCGTGACACATCCACGTCTTCCGACAAGCGCACCGTCACGGTCTCGCCCACGCTGGCCGATTCGGCCACGCCGTTGGGGGTCAGCACTTCCGCCACCAGTGCATCGCGGTTGGCGGGCAGCACGCGCAGCTTCTGGCCCACGCGCACCGTGCCTGCCTCGACCCGGCCGGCATAGCCGCGGAAGTCGTCAGCCTGGGCGCCGTCCTGGCGGATCACCAGTTGCACCGGGAAACGCAGCGCGGCGTCACCTTCGGGTGCGGGTTCTTCCACCGGCAGGGCTTCCAGCAGCGGCAGCAGCGGCTCGCCCTGGTACCACGGCATGGCCTGGCTGGCATTGACGATATTGTCGCCACGCAGCGCCGACACCGGCACGTAGCGCACATCCTTCAAACCCAGCTGGCTGGCCAGCTCGGTGTAGGCCGCGCGGATCTGGTTGAAGCGCTCCTCGCTGAACTCGACCAGGTCCATCTTGTTGATGGCCACGATCACGTGTTGCAGTTCCAGCAGCTTCAGGATGGCCGAATGGCGCTTGGTCTGCGCCAGCAGCTCGGCGCGGCCGTCGGTCACGGTCACGCGGGTGGCGTCKACCAGCACGATGGCGGCGTGCGCGGTGGACGCGCCCGTCACCATGTTGCGGGTGTACTGCTCATGCCCCGGCGTGTCCGCGATGATGAACTTGCGGCGCGCGGTGGAGAAGTAGCGGTAAGCCACGTCGATGGTGATGCCCTGCTCGCGCTCGGCTTCCAGGCCATCGGTCAGCAGCGAGAAATCGATCTGCTCGCCGGCGGTACGCTTGTTCTTGGCGTTGGTCAGCGCGGTCAGCTGATCGGACAGCACAGCCTTGCTGTCGTACAGCAGGCGGCCAATCAGGGTGCTCTTGCCGTCGTCGACCGAACCCGCGGTGATAAAACGCAGCAGGCCTTGGTGTGTTGCTTGGGTGCTCATGTCAAATCCTTTCTTCATCCTGCGCAGCGCTCGCTCCGGCGCATAGGCGGGAGGCAGCGCTAGGCGCGTGAGGGCGACGTGTACATTGGTACACGAGCACTCTCGCAACGACGCGATGTGCCCGCCTATGCGTCCGGGTTAGAAGTAGCCTTCTTTCTTGCGGCGTTCCATCGACGCTTCGCTGGTCTGGTCGTCCATCCGCGTGGCGCCGCGCTCGGTGATCTCGGTCACGGCCGTCTCGGCGATGATTTCGATCGGCGAGGCCGCAACGCTGGCCACCGGGCAGGTGCAGCTGATGTCGCCCACGGTGCGGAAGCGCACCGAGATCACTTCGCTGACGTCGCCGTCCTGCTTCGGCGTGATCGGCGTGACCGGCACCAGCAGGCCGTTCTTCTTCACCACTTCGCGCTGGTGCGCGTAGTAGATCGGGGGCAGCTCAAGCGCTTCGCGGGCGATGTACTGCCACACGTCCAGCTCAGTCCAGTTGGAGATCGGGAACACGCGCATCTGCTMGCCGGCCGCCATGCGGGCGTTGTACAGGCTCCACAGTTCCGGGCGCTGGGCCTTCGGGTCCCACTGGCCGAACTCGTCGCGGAAGGAGAAGATGCGTTCCTTGGCACGCGCCTTTTCTTCGTCGCGGCGGGCACCGCCCATCAGCGCGTCGTACTTGTTGGCTTCGATGGTTTCCAGCAGCGTCACGGCTTGCGCGGCATTGCGGGAGTCGGTTTCCTTGCGCAGGCGCACTGTGCCGCGCTTGATGGAATCTTCCACATGGCCCACCACCAGGCGCGCGCCAAGCTCGGCCACGCGCTGGTCACGGAAGCGGATCACTTCCGGGTAGTTGTGGCCGGTGTCGATATGCACCAGCGGGAACGGCAGTTCGGTCTTGCGGTCGCCCAGGCGGAAGGCCTTGAGCGCCAGGTGCAGCATGACGATGGAGTCCTTGCCGCCCGAGAACAGCAGCGCCGGGTTGCGGCACTCCGCCACCACCTCGCGGATGATGTAGATGGATTCCGCCTCGAGCTTGTCGAGGTGATCGTTTTGCACTTGCAGCAGGTGCGCCACTTCCGGCGCGCCGGTCAGTTCGTTCATGATGCCCATTTCGTCTGGCCTCAATGCTTGATGTTCTGTTCGTGAAGCCCGCACTCTTTCGAGTCCTTGCTCTCCCACCACCACCGCCCGGCGCGTACATCCTCGCCAGCGCGCACGGCACGCGTACAAGGCTCGCAGCCGATGCTGGGGTAACCCTTGGCATGCAGCGCGTTGACCGGCACATTATGGCGCTTCAGGTAAGCCCACACCTCAGCCTCGCTCCAGTCGGCGAGCGGGTTGAACTTGGGAATGCCGCGTGCCTCGTCCATTTCCTCGAACGGCAGCTCCGAGCGCGTCACCGCTTGCTCGCGGCGCTGGCCGGTCAGCCAGGCGTCCGCATGCGACAGCGCGCGGTTCAGCGGCTCCACCTTGCGGATGCCGCAGCAGCTCTTGCGCAGGTCCACGCTGTCGTAGAACGCGTTCAGGCCATGGTTCTTCAGGTAGTTCTCCACTGCCTCGGGGTCCGGCGTGAAGCGCTCGATGTCGTAGCCGTAATGCGCCTTGACCTCATCCAGCACCGCCAGCGTTTCGGCATGCAGGCGCCCGGTTTGCAGCGTGAACACGCGGATGCCGGCACGCACCTGCTCGGTGCCGCGCAGGATGGCATCGGTCACCACCATGTCTTCGGCCGCCAGGCTGGACGCAAAGCGAGCGCGGAAAAAGCGGCCGGCGATCTCCGCCAGGCGCAGGCCCAGCTCACGCTCCTTGGCCGCCAGGTCCGCCACGCTGCCGGTGTACTCCGGCGCGGTCCACAGTGCCGGCGGGCGCAGTGACGAGACCGGAGCCTCGACGATAGCAATCTCACTCATGCCGTTTCCTTGCCCAGCGCTTCGGCGCGGTTGCGGCGGAACAGCGGCAGCGGCTCATCCACCGATGCCTGGTAAGCCACGGTGAACTCGGTGAAGCCCTTGATGGCGTCATCGATGTTCTTGTCCGCGCGCACCGCGAAGGCATCAAAGCCGCAGCGCTTCATGAAATTCAGCTGGTCGCGCAGCACGTCGCCAATGGCRCGCAGCTGGCCGGACCAGTTGTAGCGGGTGCGCAGCAGGTACGCGGTGGAAAAACCACGGCCATCGCGGAACACGGGGAAATCCACCGCCACCACGGCCACGCTGGCAAACGCGCCCTGCGCGTCAGCCGGCTCGTCTTCCGGCGCCAGCCAGATCCCGGTGATGTCGGCAGCGCGACCAGCCAGCACGCCGTCCTTGTGCGCCAGCCATGCGGTCAGCGGGAACAGCACAGCGTCCTTGCCTTGCGCGGCKGCGACGATTTGTTCGTCGGTCAGGGCCGCGMCCTCGGCACCGCGCAGCACCGTCCATGCATCGTCGATGATGACCGGAACCGGGTTGGCGCCTTCGCTGCGTTGCAGTTGAATAATCTTTGCCATGTCGTTATCTCCGGTGCTCAGGCTTCGGCGCGTTCGCGTTGTTTGTCGGCGTAGACGCGTTCCTTGAACGGGGCGATGCCGATACGGCCCAGCACGTCGATGAAGCGTTCGTCGTCATGGCGGTTGGCCACATAGGTGTCGATGATGTGCGACACCACGTCCGGCATTTCCTCAGCCTTGAACGACGGGCCGATCACCTTGCCGATGGCGCTCTTGTTGCCTTGCGCGCCGCCCAGCGTGACCTGGTACCACTCCTCGCCGTCCTTATCCACGCCCAACACGCCGATGTTGCCAACGTGGTGGTGGCCGCAAGCGTTGATGCAGCCCGAGATATTGAGCGAGATCTCGCCCAGGTCGTGCACGTAGTCCAGGTTGTCGAAACGCTCCTGGATGGCCAGCGCGATCGGGATCGACTTGGCATTGGCCAGCGAGCAGAAATCGCCGCCCGGGCAAGCGATGATATCGGTCAGCAGGCCGATGTTGGCGGTGGCCAGGCCGCCCTTCTTGGCCTCTTGCCACAGCGCATACAGATCGCGCTTTTTCACGTCCGGCAGCACCAGGTTCTGCTCGTGCGCCACGCGCAGCTCGCCGTAGCCGTAGCGGTCGGCCAGGTCAGCCACCAGGTCGATCTGCGCATCGGTGGCATCTCCCGGGGGCGATGCCGGGCCGGGCTTGGTCGACAGCGTGATGGCGGCGTAGCCCGGCACCTTGTGCGCATGCACGCTGCGGCTCACCCAGCGGGCGAAAGCCTTGTCTTCCAGCAGGTGCTTTTCATACGAAGCGTCGGTGTCCGGCAGCTTGTCGTAAGCCGGGGGCGCGAAGTACTGCGCCACGCGGTCGAACTCGGCCTGCGTGATGGTGGCGGGACCATCCTTGCTGTGCTGCCACTCTTCCTCGACTTCCTGCGCGAACTTCTCCGCGCCGATCGCCTTCACCAGGATCTTGATGCGCGCCTTGTACTTGTTGTCGCGGCGACCATAGCGGTTGTACACGCGAATGGCCGATTCCACGTACGACAGCAGGTGCTGCCAAGGCAGGTCTTCCTTGATCACCGAACCCAGGATCGGGGTGCGGCCCAGGCCGCCGCCGGCCAGGATGCGCAGGCGCGTTTCGCCCTCGGCGTTGCGGTAGGCGTAGATGCCGATATCGTGCATTTGCACCACGGCGCGGTCATCGGCCGAAGCGGAAATGGCGATCTTGAACTTACGCGGCAGGAACGCAAATTCCGGCTGGAACGTGCTCCACTGGCGCAGCAGCTCTGCCAGCACGCGCGGGTCCACGGACTCATCGGGCGTGACGCCAGCGAAGTGGTCGGTGGTGATGTTGCGCACGCAGTTGCCGGAGGTCTGGATGCCGTGCATCTCGACGCTGGCCAGTTCGGCCAGCACGTCGGGCACGCGCTCCAGCTCCATCCAGTTGTACTGGATGTTCTGGCGGGTGGAGAAATGACCATAGCCGCGGTCATACTCGCGCGCGATATGGCCCAGCATGCGCATCTGCTTGCTCGACAGCAAGCCGTACGGAATCGCCACGCGCAGCATGTAGGCATGGCGCTGCATGTACAGGCCGTTTTGCAGGCGCAGCGGCAAGAACTCTTCCTCGGTCAGTTCGTCGGACAGGCGGCGGCGCACCTGGTCACGGAACTGGGCTACGCGTTCGTTGACGATGCGCTGGTCGTATTGGTCGTACTGATACATGGTGTGGGTCCGTTCAGTATTCGTTAAATTCAGGAGACGAGCTTGATGGCCACCAGCGTCAGCGTGGTAGCCAGCGCGRCGCGCACCAGCCGCTCGGGCAACGCCCGCGACAGTTGCGCGCCCAGCCAGATGCYGGGGATCGAGCCCACCAGCAAGGCCAGCAAAAGGGCCCAGTTCACCGTGCCCAGCCACACATGGCCCAGGCCGGCAAGCGCCGTCAACGGGACGGCGTAGGCGATATCGGTGCCCGCCACTTCGGCAGGCTTCATGCGGGGATAGAGCAGCAGGATCAAGGTGGCGCCAACCGCACCGGCGCCGATCGAGGACACCGTCACCAGCACGCCGATCACGGCGCCCACCACGATGGTGGCAATGGTCTGGGCACGGCCTTCAAGCTGGAATTGGGGGTTGCGGGACAGCCACGCCAGCAGCTGCCTGCGGAACAGCAGCGACAAGACTGTCAGGATTACCGACACGCCGATGGTCATGCGGATCGCGTGCAGCCACTGCGCGTTAAGCTCGCCGGCGCTCTTGAGCACCAGGATGGCCACCACCGCCGCCGGCAGGCTGCCGATGCACAGGCGGCGCACCACCTGCCACTGCACATGGCCGTGAGCGCGGTGCGCCAGCGTGCCAAAACCCTTGGTGATGGCGGCGAAAGCCAGGTCGGTGCCAACCGCCGTGGCCGGCGAAAAGCCGAACAACAGCGTCAGCAGCGGCGTCATGAGCGAACCCCCGCCTACCCCGGTCAGACCGACGAGGACGCCTACTAGCAGACCGGAAACGGTATAGGCAAGAGACATTGGGGTTCACCGGGCCGGTAAGCGCCCGTTGCTGCCTAAAAGTGAGGCATGCGCACGGAGGTTCCGACCGTTCATTAACAAAGTTCGAGAATCGTAATAAACTGCCCTCATATCTCAAACTAATAAGAAGTTGTTTGTTTATACGAACACAGTTATATGAACCTGCATCAGTTCCGCTTTGTGCGCGAAGCCGTACGTCAGAACTACAACCTGACCGAAGCCGCTAAAGCGCTCTACACATCACAACCCGGTGTCTCCAAGGCCATCATCGAGCTGGAAGAAGAGCTCGGCGTGGACATCTTTACCCGCCACGGCAAGCGCATCCGCAGCCTGACGGAGCCCGGCCGCCGCATCCTGGAGTCGGTAGAAAAGATCCTGCAAGAAGTGGAGAGCCTGAAACGCGTAGGCAAGGACTACGCCGCCCAGGACCAGGGCAACTTCACCATCGCCACCACCCACACGCAAGCGCGCTACGCCCTGCCCCGGGTGATCGCGGAGTTTACCAAGCGCTACCCCAAGGTGCGCCTTTCCATACAACAGGGCAATCCCACCCAGATCGCCGACATGGTGCTGCACGACCACGCCGACAT
>NZ_JBFTSF010000225.1:0-10873 GCF_056399905.1 Cupriavidus sp. 01L46 | reverse complement strand
GGGATGACGATCTCTGAGGCGTAGCCGTCACCCCGATACCAGATAGCGCCGGCGTACAGCATGTTGCCTTTGCCGCGACGACGCACGCCGCACGCCGCGACATCTAGCGTTTGTAGAGGCCGGTCAGGGTAGCCGTGGCGAGCGTGTTCTGGTAGATGAAGAAGCGCACCACAGCGTTGGTCGGGTTGGCAGGCAACCCCAGCTTGGGCACGCCCAGGGCGTGCACGGTGAAGATGTAGCGGTGCGCGGGCAAGCCCTTGGGCGGGCACGGACCGCCGTAGCCGATGGCGCCGTAGTCGTTGGCGGCCTGGGTGCCGCTGGCGCCCAGGTCAGTGCCGTCGCTGGGGCCCGGGCTTGCGGCGAGCTGGGTGACGGACGAATGGATGTCGAACAGGATCCAGTGCCAGAAGCCACTGCCGGTGGGCGCGTCCGGGTCGTACAGCGTCAGCGCAAAACTCCTGGTGCCTTCCGGCGCGCCCTGCCATTGCAGCGCGGGCGAACGGTTCTGGCCGGTGCCGTCGTAGCCATCGAACTCATGCACCAGTTGCAATGGATCCTGATCCTTGAATTCAGGCGATGTTAATGTGAAGTTGCTCATGCCCTTTCCTTTCACTTGATTTCGATAATCAGAAAGCCGTATCGCTTGGAGGTGCCTGCGGCCGCCGGACGAAAACAGGCGTCGCTTGCCAGCTACAGCGTCGCTTCGGCCACGTCGTCCACAGTGTCAATACGTCCGAGCCGAAAGCAGGCCTCGAAGGCCTGCAATATCTTGGGGATGTTCAGGGCCTCACCCGACATCGACGTGCGAGTGATGCCAGGCGAGATCGAATTGGCGCGAATACCGAATCGGCCGAACTCGTTGGCCACACAGCGCACGACGTGGTCGGTGCCAGCCTTGGGTGCCAACGGCTCCGCGTGTCGTCCCATGGAGTCGTGAGCCCGCTTGCCTTCGGACCTCACGACGGCATAGAACCAGCGCGCTGCTGGGTCTACATGTCACTGGATATATCCTAACATTCTAATGTTGGAATGTTAGAGGCTGCGGGGGGTTTTTCTGCCCCTTGTTTACCCTAGAGGCTGAACGAGGAGGGCCTTCAGCCTTGGTTGCGCTCGCTAGCTGCCCGCCGTTGGGGTTCGGTGATGGCGGGTACTGCTTTCAATGCGGAGGCGGGGATGTCGATCTCTGAGACGTAGCGGTCACCCCGATACCAAGTGACGCCTGCGTACAGCACGCTGCCCTTGCTATCAAGAAGACACCGTGACATTTTCGCGACGGGTGAGGCGAACGGGATCTTCAGCATGTCGCACAGTGGAAAATCCGCCGGCATCACGGTCATGCGTTGTCGCACACGTTTGCTCCGCGAGCCCAATTCATCGAGCACCGCGGCGAGTAGTTTTTTGTTCTTGGCGGTGTCCTGGGGCAAGGCTTCGAAGACCGGGGTCAACACATAGATCTCCGCGTAGCAGAACGGTTCGCCGGAATAGGTGTGCAGTTTGCGGACGCAGACGTATTCGCCGTTCGATTGTTCGCCCGGTCCGAGCAGTTCCTGCGGCACCCTGGTGTGGCGCCGGACTTCGAGTACATCAAAGGCGAGCGCCTCAGGCGCGGCGAACGGATCGTTGATCGCCAGTTCGAGGTCGCCCGTGGTGGCGGGCAGGGCCGCCACGTGGGTCCCGATKCCTCGCTGGCTACGAATCAGCCCTTCTTTAGAAAGCAGCTCATACGACTGCCGGACAGTAACGACGGCCACGCCCAGGTCGGCCGCGAGTTGCGTGATCGGCGGCAGCAGCATGCCGAGCGGATATTCGCCCTTTGCGATCCGGTACCTCAACAACGAAGCGAGCCGCTGATATTGCGCAACGCCCCGTTCAGCCGACAGCTCCGCCCTCTCAATCCCCGTCGTTCGATCGTCCGTCATTCCAATTGCCTAACATTCAGATCATAGGAGTATGCACTAGAAGAACGGGACAGGCCCTTAGCGAGCAGGCGTCCACACTGGCTACGTCACTAACTCCTCATCGGTTCGACATCCCGGGTTGGTCGCTGCGCCATATCGCGCTATATGCGTAATGGTGCGCATTTAGCGACTAAGCGATCGCACGCCGACTGCTATATCGGCCGCGGTTGCTGCGAGGATCTCCCGATACGCATTCACCACGCCCTCCATCTGCCCGGGCGCGGGCACCTCTGTTTCGGTGCGGCCGCTCAGAACCTTGCCGTCCGGCAGTCGCCGCACGGTCCAGGCGATGGTCGCCGCTGCCCACTTGCCCACATTGGCGTCGAGGTTTACCACCTCGGTCGTTACCCGGAATGCCGGCTGCGTCGCCGACAGGCCGTGCTGGTAGACATCCACCGCGTCAAGCGTCGATTGCAGTCGCTGCGACAGTGCATCGCGTAGCTCGTCGGGCAATGGGGACGTCCAGCGCGATGTGTCGAGCAGCTTCACCTCCCCGCTGGTGCCGTCACGCACCACCAGCTGAATGCGGTTCAACCGCTCGGGCACGCGCACCGGCGTGACCTCGATCCATAACGGTTCGCTGCTACGGCTGGCACGCCCTGTCATGGCCGGCGCGGCGTTGGAGCGACTGGCAGCCAGCGTGTAGTAGCGCGCCTCGGGTGACGCGCAGCCGCACATCATGGTCGTGGCCGCGGCGGCCAGCGTAAAAAACAGCGTCATACGTTTCATCATTTCTCTTCCCTCTTGCCTTGCAGCAGTGCTTCGGGATGCCGCTCGAGATAATCGGTCAGCGTGCGCAGCGAGACTGCCGTTTGCGTGAGTTCCTGCATCATTCGACGCGTATCCTGCTGCAGCGATGCGTCGGGCGCCAGCGCGCCATCGGCCGTGGCGAGCGTGCGGCGCACATCCTTCAGCGCGGCGAGCACTTCGGGTGCCACATCGCCATTGACCTGTGCCACGAGCTTGTCCGCGTTGACGAGCATTTTGTTCATAGACAACATCGCCGTGCGCGCGTCCTGCCCGATCTGGTCGAACGGCACCTTACCAATCTTGGTCACAATCTCGCCAAGCTTGGCTTGCAGCTCGTCGAAGGTGCCCGGCGTGGTGGGGAACTCAGGCAGCGACCCGTTCAGGTCCAGATCAGCCGGCAGAGGCGCCTTCGGAAAGAAATCGAGTGCCACATATAGCTGGCCGGTCAGCAGGTTGCCGGTGCGCAACTGCGCACGCATGCCGCGCTGTACCAGGCTATGCACGATGGCGAGCTTGCGCGCGTCGTCAGCCACGTCTTTCTCGTGCAGCCCCATGCGAGACGGATAGAGTTCCACCACCACGGGCATGCGGAAGGCCTTCTTGTCACGCTGGTACTCAATGCCGATCGAGCGTACTTGCCCAACGGTCACCCCACGGAAATCGACTGGCGCACCTGGAGACAGGCCGCGCACGGACTGATCGAAGTTGAGGACCGCCAGCGCGGGGGCGAGTTCCTCGGGCTCCTTCATGGCTTCCGATTGGTCCGCCGCAAGCAGGAACTCGGTGTTCTCGGCGGCCGTGGCGTGCGCAGTCGAGTGCTCCGGCGCCTGGAAGGCTAGGCCGCCAAGCATCACGGTGACCAGCGACTGCGTGGACAACTTCAGCCCGTTCGCGTCGAGCTTGAGGTCGACGCCGCTGGCATGCCAGAAGCGCGTATCGGCGGAGACGAGCTTGTCATAGGGCTTGTTGACGAAGACCCGCAGCGTGATGTCGTGGCCGTTCGGCTCGAGTTGATACGCTACGACATGGCCGACCTGCACGCGACGATAGTAGACCGGCGAGCCGATGTCKAGCGAGCCCAGGTCTTGTGCACGCAGCACGAACTGCCTGCCTGAGGCGTCGGCAGTGACAGTCGGCGGGACTTCGAGCCCGGTGAAGCTGCGCGTCACCTCGCCTGACTTGCCGGCATCCACGCCGATATATGCACCCGATAGCAGCGTCTCGAGCCCCGACACGCCGCTCATGGCAAAGCGTGGCCGTACCACCCAGAAGCGCGTGTCGGCCACGGCGAAGGTCTCCGCATCCTTGGTCAGCGCGATCGTCGCGATCACATGCGAACGGTCCGCTGCCAGCCGTGCCGTCTTGACCAATCCGATATCGACGTCCTTGTAGCGCACGGGGGTCTTGCCCGGCGTCAGGCCTTCGGCGGTGCGAAATGTGACGGTGATCTCGGGCCCGCGCGATGCTAGCGTGTTGATCAGCAACGAAAGCCCGACTACCGCCGCAACGATGGGAATCAGCCAGACGAGCGAGGGTAGCCAACGCGCGCGAGGCTTGCGCCCGGGCTGCGGTACACCATGAGGCGGGGAATGATTAGTGTGTTCTGGCATGATCGGAGTGCGGAAATTCGATGGGGGGAGGCGACGTCTCGAGCGCATCCCACAGCAGACGGGGATCAAAGCTCAGTGACGCGAGCATGGTCAGTACGACAACGGCGGCAAAGGCCAGGGCGCCGCCTCCGGGCGCAATCGTGGCCAGCGCCCCGACCTGCACCAGCGAGGCCAGCAGCGCCACGACGAAGATGTCGAGCATGGACCATCGGCCGATGACCTCGACCAGCGCGTAGAGCCGGGTCTGTTCTCGGATGCGCCATGTCGATCTGCGGCGCACCGATATCAGCAGCAATGTCAGGATCATCATCTTCAGCAGCGGGACAACAATGCTGGCAATCAGCACCACGAGCGCCAGCATGTGCGAGCCGGACAGCCATAGATAGATCACGCCGGACATGATGGTGTCGCGCTGTGTACCGAGAATTGACTGCGTCACCATCACCGGGAGCAGATTGGCTGGGATATACAGAAGGTAAGCGGCCAACAGGAAAGCCAAGGTGCGCGACGCGCTGGCTGGCTTGCGATGATGCAGTGCGGCGCCGCAGCGCGGACACGGTCCGGCCTCGAGCGTCATCGGGCTGAGCCGGTCGCAAGCGTGGCATGACAGCAGTCCGCGCGAAGCAGCGGTAGCGTAGGGCAATTGAGTCGCGGTCATGATGCGGCGTCCGGCGAGCAGGTTTGTATGCCATCTGCACCGTGCGCATCAAGGTGATGCCACAGGTCGCGCGGATCGAAGGACAGGATGGCGGCAAGTACGACCACGAGGGCACCGAACGACCAGAGCGCGACGCCAGCAAGCACCTGCGCTATGGTCGACAGCTTTACCACCGTCACCAGCACGCCGATCATGAATACCTCGATCATGCCCCACGGCCGCGTCAGGAGAATGCTGCGCACAAGGCGGTCGAATCCGGGGGGCATGCGGTGCTGCGCCATTGGCACGAGCAGGTAGCACATCATGAGTAACTCGGTCAGCGGAAGCAGGATCGTCGTGGCGAACACGAGCATCGCCACCGGCGACATGTCATGCGCGTAGAGTGCTTGCACGGCGCCCCATAGCGTGGTCTCCATGCGCGAGCCCTTGAGTTCCATAGCGACAATCGGGTACACGTTCGAGATCATGAACAGGATTAGAGCGGTCACCACGAGCGGCAGCAGGCGGCGATAGGCAAGCGCACTGTTGCGATAGAGCGCACCGCCGCAGCGCAGGCAGGTGGCGCGTTCGCCCGGTCGCAGTGCCACGCGCATATGGAGCGCGTCGCAATGCTCGCACGCAACCAGCCGGTGCATGTCTTGTGGTGGATCTGACTGCGGGATGTGGTTCTGATGCACGTCGTGTCCTGGATGGCTATCGGCCTCGTTGCATGAGGCAAGCAGTGCGTCGAGCGCACCGGAATTTTTCGAGATTCCCGCATTCTGCTACAAAATGACTTACATGTCATCATGACAATAAGTATCTTATAAGGATCGCAACGGGCACTTCTGCTGCAGAACGCCTCCTTGTCCCACCGTTTCCAGCTGCATGCAGGCACTATCGTTCCTCAGAACGCTGTCCATGAAAGTTGTCTGCGGAATCCGCGATGGCCTGCCGCATGACATCTTTGCCGCGGCCGAACGGCTGGTTGTCGTGGCGCAGACACTGCGCGACGCTGCGCACTCGGTGCGAGCCGAGGACGGCACTGAGCTTGTTCGTATCAAGGAGGGCGGGGCGTGGCCTACGCCACGGTGTCGGCGTTGTAGCGGCGTATTGATATAATCATCCAATCACATAAGGTCCTCAAATTGAAGATGCCTGCCGCCCCTGATCTTAAAGACCATCGCCCTCGCGTTGCAGCCGAACGGCGTGCACGGATGCGCATGCGTCTCATTGAAAGCGCGATGATCGTCTTTGCGCAAAGAGGTATCGGAGTCAGCGTGATTCCGGAAGTCATCGCGGCAGCTGGCGTCTCACAAGGTTCCTTCTACAACTACTTCCGTACCAACGACGATCTGCTGGCGGCTGTCAGCGAAGCGCTTAGTCACGACATGGTGCAAATGATCGAGAGCGTGGTCGGCGATATCGAAGACCCGGCGTTGCGTGTTGCAACGGGTATTCGCTTGTATCTGCACCTTGCGCGATCCTATCCTGTGGTGGCGCAGTTTCTTTCCGGCACAGGCCTGACCTTGGTCGGCAAGAAGAGTGCMGTGTATGAGTACCTGCCTTCGGATATCAAGGAAGGCCTGAAGACGGGCACGTTTGACGAGGCTTCGGCCGATGTTGCGTTGGACATGGTGGCAGGCGCAGGGGTAATCGCCGTTCACCGTATGGCCCAGGGAAAAACGACCAAGGATTATCCCGAGCGGATTGTCCGGGCGGTGTTGCGGTCGCTCGGCGTGTCTGCATCGAATTCCACAAAGTTGACCTCCGCGCCTTTGCCAAAGCTGGTCGCTCCGCCTGAATCACTGCTCGAAAAGGCACAGGAGAAGCTCGCCGAAATGGCCGAGCCCTCCAACTTGCGAGCGTAGCCAACGCTACGGTACTTCGCCGCTCGCTTCGGCGAGCAAGCCATCGAACAGCACTTCACTCGTATCCAGCGGCGACTTGGATATCGCATCAGCCACCGCTTCCTCCACGCCTAAGGCGCGCAATGCCACGGCGGCGRCGAGCTCCGAGAAATCTTCGCGACATTCGGTTTCAAGCATGCGATGCATTGCGCTCATTGCCGCGCCGGCAACGATATTGAACCCCAGGGCGGTCGGCATGCGCTTGAAGCGCTTGCGTCGAACACCTTCCTCTATGTCCCTGCGGACAAACTCCAGCATATTCGGTGCTTGGTAGCCAGCCCAGCCCAGCCGGCTCAGGATTGCAGCCACACCCGGCTGGCGTATCGTAAGTATCGACGCCAGCCGTATTCCCCTGGCGATGTGCTCGGCCGGGTCGTCATGGCCGCGCACAATGGGGTCGGCGGCCCGCTCCCATTGTTGAGCAATCTTCCCGACAAGCTCCCGCACGATCGCCTCAGACGACGGAAAGTACTTGTAGAACGTGCCACGTGACACCCGTGCGGCCGAGATGATGTCGTCGATGGAAGGCGTCGCGGCGCTGTTCTCTACCATCAAGCGCATCGCACTGTTCAGCAACAGCGAGCGCATACGCTGTCGCCGCTTCGCCGCAACTCGCTGACGGTGGTCGCGAGTCTCCCGCGGTTCTGTATCAGCTGCCAATCTCCTCTGTATCGGGGTCATTGATCTGTCTTCTTCCTCATGGTCAATGAGTCGACATAACCGCGCGCAGAGCACTTCCTGCGCTTTCGGTCTATGCCCATCACGTCACTCCGCGTCCAGCGCTTGTCTCTGCGTCCACTTGTTTGTGGTCGCCACGCACCTTMTTCGTCTCATGTGGAATCCGGTACGTCATAGTCGTCCCGTTCCACGCATAAAATAAATTGTACGTCATCATGACACGTAAGTCAGTATGATGTATATTCCGGGCTATCGGGAAGGGCGAAAGCCCTAACAGGCCTGCCGTCGCTGACGCCAGCACGAGTCCGTGGAGCGGCTCGGTGGCGTGGATCGCTGATGACTCGCAGGCGAGCGACGGACCTTACTGGAGGGCAGAAATTGAACAGGAACTATCGAGCGGCAGCTCTTATCATCATCGCGGCACATCTGCTAGCCGCCTGTACACCGCACTCCGCGTCTGAACACGCGGACGTAAGGCCGGTGCGGACAGTGGTCGCCGGACGTACCGCCGGGTCGGTCGGCGCGACCTACTCAGGCGAGATTCGCGCGCGTTACGAAAGTCAACTTGGATTCCGCACAGCCGGCAAGATCGTCGCGCGCATGGTGGAAGTGGGCAGCCACGTCAAGCGCGGCCAGCCGTTGTTCCAGCTCGACCCCACCCAGGAGACGTTGCAGGTGGCTGCGGCGGGTGCGGAGGCTGATGCGGCAAGGGGCCGGGTGGCCCAGGCGCGGGTGGATGTTCGGCGTACCGAGCAATTGCTCACGCAGAACTTTGCCTCGCAAGCCGAGCTGGACCAGCAGCGGCTGGCGCTCAACCAGGCGGAAGCACAACTGCGTTCTGCACAGGCGCGCCAGCAGCTGAATGCCAACCTGCGCGGTTTTACCACGCTCGTGGCCGACCGCGATGGCGTAGTCAGTGCAATCAACGCGGAAGCCGGGCAGGTGGTCGCGGCCGGGCAGTCGATCGCTACCGTTGCGGCTGACGGCGAACGCGAGGTCTCGATCAGTATTCCGGAGTCGCGAGTCGACGAACTGCGTAAGGCGTCGATGCTGAAGATTACAGTCTGGGCGCATCCGGACAAGTCCTGGACGGGCAAGCTCCGGGAGCTTGCGCCGGATGCGGACAGTGTCACGCGGACGTACTCGGCACGCATTTCCATTCAGGACACGGATCCGGACCTCCTGCGGCTAGGCATGACAGCGTCTGTCATAGCACCGGAMGTGGACGGCAACGGCGTTGTCCGCGTGCCGCTGACCGCCATTGTCGACCATGAACATGGCCGGCAGGTGTGGGTGGTTGACCCGAAGACGTCACGGGTGATCGCGCGTGAAGTCAAGCTTGGCGCCGCGCAGAACGACAGCGTCATCGTGGTTGGGGGACTTGCGGGCGGAGAGACCGTAGTGAGTGCCGGCGTGCATATGCTGCAGCCTGGCCAGCAGGTGAAAGTGGCCGAGACAGTGTCTGTCGCCAGGGCAGGAGGTGTGAAGTGAAAGGCATCAACCTGTCCGAATGGGCGCTGAAGCACCAGCAGATGATCGGGTTCCTGCTGTTGCTGTTGTCCGTGGCCGGCGTACTGGCCTACAGCAGCCTGGGTCAGAAGGAGGACCCTGAGTTCACGATCAAGACCATGGTCGTGCAGGCGTACTGGCCGGGGAGTTCCGCGCAGCAGATGGCCGATCAGGTGACCGACAAGATCGAGCGCAAGCTGCAAGAGGTGGCGGAGATCGACTATACGTCCACCTACGTGAAGCCGGGAGAAACTCAGGTTAAGGTCAACCTGCGCGAAGACGTACCACCTGGCGCCGTGCCGGATGTGTGGTACCAGGTCCGGAAGAAGATGGAGGACATCCGGCATACCTTGCCACAGGGCACGCAGGGCCCATTCTTCAATGATGAGTTCGGAGACACGTTCGGTAACCTCTATGCCATCACGGGCGATGGCTTCGACTATGACGACCTGAGACGGATTGCGGACGCCGCACGAAATGAGTTCCTTCGTGTCGGCGACGTCAATAAGGTCGATCTGGTAGGCAAGCAGGAACAGAAGATCTATGTGGAAGTCTCCACCGCCAAGCTCGCCTCGCTGGGGATCGACCCGGCATTGATCGCGTCGACGCTCGCACAAACCAATGCCGTGACATCAGGCGGGACCGTGCAAACCACCGCGGAACAAGTGCGGCTGGCTGTCAGTGGCGAGTTTGACTCGGTCGAAGGGATTCGCGCCATCGGCATCCGTGCTGGCCAACGTACCTTCCGCCTGGGCGATATCGCAGACGTCCGTCGCGGCTTTGTGGAGCCTGCCACCTCGAGGATGCGCTTCAACGGCCGCGAGGCGATTGGACTTGCGGTGAGCATGCGCAAGGGCGGTGACGTGATTCGACTTGGCACAAAGCTTGACGAATCGGTAAAGCGCATCGAGTCCAACCTGCCGGTGGGCGTGCAGATCCATGCGGTCAGCGACCAGCCACGTATCGTCGAGCATTCTGTCTTCGAGTTCAAGAAGAGTCTGGCCGAGGCTGTGGTCATTGTGCTCGTCGTGAGCTTCCTGTCGCTAGGCTTGCGTACCGGACTGGTTGTCGCGCTCAGCATCCCGCTCGTTCTGGCCATGACATTCCTGGCGATGTACGTGATGGGCATTGACTTACAGCGCATCTCGCTCGGTGCGCTGATCATTGCGCTCGGACTGTTGGTGGACGATGCCATTATTGCCGTCGAAATGATGTCGCTGAAGCTCGAGCAGGGCTGGGACAAGTTCCGCGCCGCCACATATGCGTACACGGCCACCGCTTTCCCGATGCTCACGGGCACGTTGATCACAGCTGCGGGCTTTCTTCCCGTCGGCTTTGCGAAGTCGGGCACCGGCGAATATGTGTACTCCCTGTTCCAGGTGGTGGGCATTTCGCTGGTGCTGTCATGGATCGTGGCCGTCCTCTTTACACCCTACATTGGCTTCAAGCTGTTGAAAGAGCATGCGCACGCGTCGCATGATGAGGAGGCGGTCTACCAACGCGGCTTCTACGTCAAGTTCCGCCGCTTCATCAATTTTTGCCTGGAGCATCGCGTGTGGGTGATCGGCATCACGCTCGCCGCTTTCGTGGGCGCACTGGTGCTGTTCAAGGCAGTACCCCAGCAATTCTTTCCGGCATCCGACCGGGCCGAACTGATTGTTGACCTGTGGATGCCGAGGGCGTCGACCTTCGAGGCGAGCCAGCGCGAGGTCCAGAAGCTGGAAGGCCTGCTCAAGGGCGATCCGGACATTGCGGCGGTGACCAGCTTTGTTGGCAACGGTGCGCCACGGTTCTACCTGCCTCTCGATGCGCAGACGCCTA
>NZ_JBFTSF010000224.1:0-10897 GCF_056399905.1 Cupriavidus sp. 01L46 | reverse complement strand
CCGCAGACTCATTCCGTCGACATCAACCTAGGATCGCCGACTCCTCTGCTGCCCCTCCACATAATCAAAAACAATGAAAGTAATTAATAAAATATGGATCATATTTCAAGGAATATTTTCGCCGTGGATTATGTTGATTCCACTCGCGATATTTCATCTACTGGGCTTTAACGTCACTACCAAACACTACTATCTTGTGTCCGGTCTATGTCTGGTGTGGACGCTGGTCTTCGCACTTTGGTTCTTATACGCGTGGATAAAAACCAGAAAAATGGAGCGTCAAGATAGCAATAGCAGGCACGGAAATACATAGATGGCCGTCAGCGCGGGACCGCCAATCCCGCCTCACCCTGCTTCTTCATCAACAGGGTGCGCGGGGAAGATGCAGAGGACCTCGCATGGCTCGAGGCTGAGGCCGGCAGCCTGCCCGCCCAATGCGTCGACCGCAAGAGGCTGGACAGCATCCAGGACTATTTCTCCGCGCGTCCGCTCGCCCAAGTGCACATGACCACGCGCGTGGTGGCCGGATAGCTCTCTGGTGTCAAGGCCAAGGGCACGCCCGGCTGGTGGCGCATGGCTTTGCCCATCGGCCCAGGTGACTAGTGAACCAGCGCAACCTTGACCAGGGCACGGGAAACATACGCCGCCTGCAGGAACAGGCCGCCTACCAGCAATGTCTCCCCAAACAGCCGCAGACTATTCCGCACCTAGCCAAATTCAGCTCCGAATCGATTGAATAGGAAATTTCACCCCTCGTTTTCGGATTTGTCCGATTTCAATCTGGGTGAAAACTCGGTATCGTCCGTCTGKCCTTGGCGTAGTCCAGCCTCACTCATGCAGCAGCGCGCTTGCGTGATGAAGGCATTGGCAACGAGGCCAGCGGCGCTGGCGCCAACAATGCCATCTGAAATCTGGAGTGGAGAAAATGATCTGGTTTATTTTTTCACACCGGCATCGCCTTTCGATGCCGCGAAAATCTGGTCTATTTATTCTCGCTCGCAGAGCCTCAATGAGTGATGTTCTCCGTGCACTCGATTGCACCCCTCATGAACATATAGCAATTTAATCCGACCAGATCATCAGCCTCCGCGTCGAATTGCCTGACATGTAAGCCGCGACAACCTATGCCGATGAACTTCCGCAACGCGCGCCGCAAGGCGCGTGGCGTCTCCCCTTTTGCCCCGCTCATCCTGACGCTGCCCACACTCGCGGTTGCCCAGGCCCTGCCCGTCTTCCGGCCCGCTTTCCCGCCTGTCACCCCGAACGCCGCCATCGAGCGCCGCCAGGAACAACAGCAGGAGGCTGCGCGCGAGCGTGCCTTGGCCCGTCCCGATGTGCTGACGACCTCCCCCGCCAACGCCGGCATCGCGGGACCGCTGATCCTGCGTGCCGAGTCGCCCTGCTTCCGCATCGGGACGGTGCGCTGGGAGGGTGCCGAGGACTTTGCATGGCTCCAGGCCGAGGCGGGCATCCTGCCCACGCAATGCGTTGGGGGCAAGGGGCTGGAGGCCATCCAGAACTATTTTTCGGCGCGGCTGCTCGCCCAAGGCTACATGACCACGCGCGTGGTGATCCCGGACCAGAATCTCGCCAGCGGCGAATTGCGCCTGCGCGTGGTGGCGGGACGCCTCTCTGGTATCAAGGCCGAGGGCACGCCCGGCTGGTGGCGCATGGCCTTGCCCACCGGCCCCGGCGGGCTGGTCAACCAGCGCGACCTTGACCAAGGCACGGAGAACATGCGCCGCCTGCAGGGGCAGGCCGATGCCGGCATCGACCTGGTGCCCGGCGAGAACCCCGGCGACACGGAACTGATCATCAAGCCGGGCACCGGCAAGCGCTGGCATGTCCTCGTGACGGGCGATAACGCCGGACTGGACAACACCGGGCGCTATCAGATGGGCGGCACGCTGACGGTGGACTCGCCACTGTTCCTCTACGACAGCCTCACCCTCTCCGGCAGCACGAATGCCAATGCCGGCAACAGCGCGGCGGGGACCCGCTCTTCGGCGCTCAGCTACAGCATTCCCTTTGGTTACTGGAACGCTTTCTTCAACGCCAACCAGTCGCGCTACCACCAGACGGTGGCGGGTTTCGACGGCGACATCGTCTACGGCGGGCGCAGCACGCAGATCGAGGCAGGACTTGGCTACGTGCCGTTGCGCAACGCTTCGGGCAAGACGAGCCTGTACGCCAAGGTGTTCCGCAAGACTGCCAGCTCCACCCTGGACGGCATCGACATCGCAGTGCAGCACCGCGACTTCGTGGGCTTCGAGGCCGGCGCCGCGCACCGTCAGTACCTTGGCAACACGGTGCTGGATGTCGGCGCGGCATGGCGCGCGTCGCTGCCCGCGCACTCCAGGTCGCCTGGCTTTGTGCTGGGCGAGCCTGGCTGGGATGGCAAGTCGGAGATCGTGCTGGCGAATGCCGGCCTGATGGTGCCATTCCAGGTCGCCGGGGAGCGCTTGCGCTACCAGGGCAGCATGCGCATGCAGTACGCCCGCACCCGCATCTTGCCGTCCGACTACTTCGTCATCGGCAACCGCTACTCGGTGCGCGGTTTCGATGAACAACTCACCCTTGCCGCCGAGAACGGCATCACCTGGCGCAACGACCTGGCCTGGCACCTCGCCAATACGGGCCAGGAAGCCTTCGTGGGCTTCGATATGGGACATGTCAGCGGCCCATCCGCCGGGTTCCTGATGGGCCAGACGCTGATGGGTGCCGTGATCGGGGCGCGCGGACGCTGGGCCATGGGTGGCTACGCCGCCCTGACCTACGAGGTGACGCTCGGCAGGCCGGTCAGCAAGCCTGAGTTCTTCCGCACGCACGCGCCCAACTTCGCGGCGCAGATCGGCGTTGAGTTTTAGGCCCCGCAGCCCCGGAGGTATCGCGCAGGCGATGCTCGCCCGATGGCGTGAATCGTTTGCATGTTTGAGTAACGAAGAGGAGTAACCCGAATGAACAGACTGACAAGAGGATCGCTGTTTGCCGCGGCTGGGCTGCTCGCCCTGCTTGGCGGCTGCGCGACCGAATCATCGACTGCGTTGCCCGTGCAGAAGGTCGAGAGCGCCAGCCGCCCCTACGTGGGGGTGCGCACGCCGATCGCGGTCGGGAAGTTCGATAACCGTTCGAGCTATATGCGCGGCGTGTTTTTCGGATGGCATCGACCGGCTGGGCGGCCAGGCCAAGACCGTCCTGATCACCCACCTGCAACAGACCAACCGCTTCCATGTTCTCGACCGCGACAACCTGGAAGAGATCAAACGCGAGGCGGGCATCAAGAGTCAGGCGCAACGCCTCAAGGGGGCCGACTACGTGATTACCGGCGACGTGACCGAGTTCGGGCGCAAGGAAGTGGGTGACCAGCAGTTCTTCGGCATTCTCGGTCGCGGCAAGTCGCAGGTGGCCTATGCGAAGGTCGCCCTGAACGTGGTCAATATCGTGACATCGGAAGTGGTGTTCACCAGCCAGGGCGCGGGCGAGTACGCGCTGTCTAGCCGGGAGGTCATGGGTTTTGGCGGCAGCTCCAGCTATGACTCGACCCTCAACGGCAAGGTGCTGGATCTCGCCATGCGCGAGGCCGTGACGAACCTGGTCAACGGCGTCGAGGCCGGCGCCTTGACGCCGGGAAACCCCTGAGCGCCAACATCTAGAGGAAGAGGAGAAACTGTGAAGACATCAATCCGGCCGTGCCGCCTGGCGACACTCGTGCTCACGGCAAGCGCATTGCTGGCGGGCTGCGCCGCGCCAGCCAAGTCCCTGTATCAGTGGGAAAGCTACCAGCCGCAGGTCTACCAGTACTTCAAGGGCGAATCGAAGCAAGCCCAGATTGAAGCACTTGAAACTGATCTGCAGAAGATCATGGCTGCGGGCAATACGCCGCCGCCGGGCTACCACGCCCATCTTGGCATGCTGTACGCCGATGCTGGCAAGGATGACCAGATGGCCCGCGAGTTCCAGACGGAAAAGACCCTGTTTCCAGAGTCGTCCGCCTACGTGGATTTCCTGATGAAGAACATCAAGCAAGGGGGGAGCAAGAAATGAAGGATCTGATCAAACGCGCGCTCGCGTTCCTGGCCGTCGCGGCGCTGGCCTCCGGGTGCGCGGCGCCACCCAAGCATGTCGATTACGCCGCCTTCAAGGAAAGCAAGCCACGCTCGATCCTGGTCCTGCCCCCGCTGAACGAGTCGCCTGACGTCACGGCGACCTACAGCATGCTGTCGCAGGTCAGCTATCCGCTTGCCGAGGCCGGGTACTACGTGCTGCCGGTGGCCCTGGTGGATGAGACGTTCCGCCAGAATGGCCTGACGACGCCAGCTGATATCCACGCTGTCCCGCCGCCGAAGCTCAGAGACATCTTCGGCGCGGATGCTGCCCTCTACATCACGGTGACGGACTATGGGACGAAGTACCAGGTGGTCAGCAGCGCCACGGTCGTCAGCGCGAAGGCGAAGCTCGTGGATTTGCGCACAGGGGGCACGCTCTGGGCTGGCGACGCGTCGGCATCCAACAGCCAATCGGGCAACGCCGGCGGCGGCCTGGTTGGGATGCTCGTGGCTGCAGCGGTCGCGCAGGTGATCAACAGCGTGTCGGATGCGAGCTATTCGGTAGCGGGAGCTACGAGCCAGAAGCTGCTGTCGGCCGGCAGCCCGGGCGGCATCCTGTATGGTCCGCGCTCTGCCAGGTACGGCGCAGACTGATGCTTCCGCGCGCGGCAACGGCGTAATGTGGCGGGCGGACAGCCCAGCCACCACTCAGATCTCCGCCCGCAGCCCCACAAAAAACCGMCGCCCCGGCGCCGGCTCGAAATACCGGCCATTGCTCTCGTTCACGATCACCGACCCGATGTAATGCCGGTCGGCAATATTATCGATGCGCCCAAAGGCATACCAGCGCATCCGCCCCACGCGGAATTGATAGCCAGCGCGCAGGTTGAAGGTGGCGTAACCCGGCGCATATTGCGTGTTGAGGTCGTCGGCGAACACGCGCCCTTCCACGCGCATTTCCACGCCCAGCGTGAGGTCGGCCAGCGGCTTGTACGTGGCCTCGGCAAACAGGCTGTGGCGAGCGGTGCCGGGCAGACGGTTGCCGGAGGCTACCGTTGCGCCCTGCGCATTGCGAAAGGCGTYGCCAAAGTAGGCGTCGAGCCAGGTGTAGGCCAGGCCGGTGCCGTAGCGCTCGCCGGGGCCGTAGGTGCCGCGCCATCCCAGCTCCAGACCGCGCCGGTGCACGCCGTTGACGTTCTGGTAGACGGATCGGCCGTTGTCGTTGGACAGCGGCACGATCTCGTTGTGGCTGCCTGCATCGAACACCGCGGCTTCCAGCCGTTGCCCTTTGCCTTGCCATTTGACGCCGATCTCGCCCTGGCGGCTGGTGGAGGGCTGCAGCCCGAGGTTGGTGCCGATGCCACCGCGGCCGTAGGCGACTTCGGTCAGTGTTGGGGTTTCGAAGCCGCGGCCAAGGTTGGCGTACACATTGAGCGAGTCCACCGCCTGCCAGACCACGCCGAGCACCGGGCTGACGTTGTTGTAGGTGGCGGTGCCACTGTCGTCGGGGCTGGCGGCGGTGATGTAATGATCGTCGATGCGCAGCTTGACCTGGCTGGCGCGCACGCCGCCGACCAGCCGCCAGGAGGGATTCCAGGTCCAGTCGAACTGGGCGAAGGCGCCCAGGCTGCCGGCCTTGTCGGTTTCGTCGCGGCGCAGCGCGCCCTGCAAGCCGTTCTGGTTCACGAAGCCGGTGCGCGCGTCGCGCATGCCGTCGGCGTCCACGCCGGCGCTCCATAGCAAAGGCAGTCCGGCTACCGTGGTGTTGTGGTGCCATGACATCGCACCGCCGCCGTAGGATCGGTCGATATCCACGATGCCGCCCGCCGACGAGGGCGCGATGCCGCTGAATCCCAGGTACTGGGTGAGCTCGCGGGTGCCGCCGTAGAGGCGGAACTCAAGGTTGTCCTGCTCGCTTAGCCGTTGCTCCACCAGCACGCCGCCCTGGTTCTGCCGCACGGTCTTGCGGGTATTGAACTGCGTGGCCAGCGACACGGCCTGGCGCGGGTTGGCGTCGGCCTGGGCGCGCGTGAGGCCGAGCGGGTCCTGCGCCTGGGGCTGGTCGAAGGCGTTGAACAACAGCGTGACGCGGGTGCCGGTGACCGGCTCTGCCACCACCTTGGCGTTGAGCTGGCGGCGCCGGGCCGCGCTGTGGTCGCGGTAGCCGTCGGTCTCGAATGTCCATGCATCCAGCACGCCGCCGATCTTGTCGTTGCCGCCGCCCACCGTCACGCCGGCCATCCATTGCCCGTCGGAACCAAATCCGGTGGTGGCGCGCGCCATCGGCGCCTTGGGCGGATCGGGCGTGAAAATCTGCACGACACCGCCCGACGCATTGCCGTAGAGCTGGGCGAAGGGGCCGCGCAACACTTCAATGCGGCTGGCGTTGGTGAGATCGGCGGTGGAGGCCTGGCCCTGCCCGTCCGGCATGGTGGCGGGAATGCCGTCCACGAACAGCCGCACGCCGCGCACGCCGAAGGTGGAGCGGCTGCCAAAGCCGCGCACCGCTAGCTGCAAGTCTTGCGCGTAATTCTGCCGCTCGCGCGCGGCCACGCCGGGCACGAGCGGCAACAGCTCGGACAGGTTGACCAACGGGCTGGCCGCGCTCAGCGAATCGACCGGAACGCTGTCGATCGCGGCCGGCGCGTCAAAGCGCGTCTGCTCGGCGCGGCTGACGCTCACCACCACGTCTGGCAGCATTTCCTCGGCAAAAGCCGCGCCGGGCGCGACGGCAAGCATCGCCGCCGCCAGGCAGCGCAGGCGGTGCGAAGCCTCCGCGCAAGCCCGTTTCCTGCTTCGCCCACCGCCCTTGTTGCCTGCCATATCCCTGCCTTGAGTTTGTTGATGGCTTCCTTTGCTGCTGTGCAGGCGGCCTGCCCGGTCGCTACTTGGCCATTGCCTGGGCCTTGGGCCGGATGGCGTCCGCGGTGCCCTGGATAAACGCCTTGATCTTCTCGACATCGTCCGCGCTCAGCTTGCCGGTGAAGTCTGGCATGCCGCGCGCCATGGCGGGTCCCTTGAAGATGAACTTGTCGAGATTTTGAATATAGGCGGTATTCATATAGCCGAGGTTGGGGATATTGCCGCCGCGATCCACGCCGGGCACGCCGTGGCAGAGCACGCAGTTGCTGACGTAGAGCGCCGTGCCCGCCGCGACGTTGGCCGGGTCGTACTTCACGCCCGACAGCAATTCACCCGCGCGGTACTGCACGAACGCGGGCATCGGCGCCTTGCCGCCAACCGCGAAGGTGTAGACGGTGCCCGGCCCCTGCCGCTCGGTGGCGCGCTGGGCCTGCCCGTAGACGCCACCCCAGCCGACGGCGACGGACACGTACTGCTTGCCGTCCACCAGATAGCTCACGGGCGCCGCGATCACGCCGGTGCCCGTGGGCGACTCCCACAGCTTCGCGCCGGTGGCGGCGTTGTAGGCGATGAAGCGGCCATCGGCCGTGCCCTGGAACACGAGGTTGCCGGCGGTGGTGAGCGTGCCGCCGTTCCACGGCGAGACCTGCTCCTGCGTCCAGACGGCCTTTTGCTGCACCGGGTCCCAGGCGATCAGGCGCCCGAAGGGCTGGCTGGTGGGCGGTTCGGCATTGAGGAACTTCGCCGTGTTCCATCCCACGTTGCCGTGCGGCTGGCCGGGCTGCTTGCCATTGAACGTCCAGTTCTTGTCGTCCATCAGGTTGAGCGGCACATGCTGCGCGGGCAGGTAGACCAGGCCGGTCTGCGGGTTGAACGACATCGGATGCCAGTTGTGCGCGCCGTAAGGCCCGGGGATGGCGTCATAGGGCTTGTCGGTGGCGCGTGCCGCCGGCAGCTCGATCGGGCGTCCGTTCTGGTCATAGCCGCTGGCCCAGTTCACATCGACGAAGTTCTTGGCCGAGATGAACTGGCCATTGGTGCGGTCGATGACGAAGAAGAAGCCATTCTTGGGCGCGTGCAGGATGACCTTGCGTGCCTTGCCGCCAATGTTCAGGTCGGCCAGGATCATGGGCTGGGTGGAGGTGTAGTCCCAGTTGTCGCCGGGCGTCTCCTGGTAATGCCAGACGTATTTGCCGGTATCCGGATCCAGCGCGACGATGGAAGCCAGGTAAAGGTTGTCGCCGCCGGCCGGGCTGCGCTTGCTGCGCGACCAGGGCGAGCCGTTGCCGGTGCCCACGTACATCAGGTTGAGCTCGGGGTCGAAGGCCAGCGTGTCCCACGCAGTGCCGCCGCCTCCGGCTTCCCAGTACTTGCCGGCCGGGTCCCAGGTCTTGGCCGCCTTGGCCATCGACTCGTCCTCGAACGGCTTGCTGGGGTCGCCGGGCACGGTGAACCAGCGCCATTTCTGCTCGCCGGTGCCGGCATCGTAGGCGGTGATATAGCCGCGCACGCCGTACTCCGCGCCGCCGTTGCCGATGATGACCTTGCCCTTGAACACCCGCGGCGCGCCGGTGATGGTGTACGAGTGGGTGCGGTCGATGATGGTGTCCTTCTCCCACAGCTTGCGGCCGGTGCCGGCATCGAGCGCGATCAAGCGGCCATCATAGGAGGCGACAAAGACCTTGCCCTGGTACAGCGCCACGCCGCGGTTGACCACGTCGCAGCAGCCCTTGTAGCCGATCGACTTGTCGACCTTCGGGTCGAAGGTCCAGATGCGCTTGCCGCTGCGGGTGTCGATGGCATGCACCACGCTCCACGACGCGCTGACGTACATGATGCCGTTGACCACCAGCGGCGTGGCTTCCACCCCGCGCGTGGATTCGAGATCGTAGGACCAGGCCAGCCCGAGGTCCTTCACATTGTCGGCATTGATCTGCGAGAGCCGACTGAAGCGGGTTTCCGCGTAGTCCAGGCCGTAGCTGGGCCAGTCGGGTGTCTTGGCGGCGTTGCCTTCAATGAAGGCGCCGTCGACGCTTCGGGTGACGGTACGGATGTGATCGGCGCTGGCCACCTTGGCCGGCGGCCTGGCCTGCGCCGCCGCCAGCGAGAACGCCGCCAGCCCCGCTACCAGCACTGCCACCTTGCGCGACAGGCCTGCTTGATTGCCAGCGCGCTGCGCAACGCGCGGCCAGCAGGAGATAACCCGCTCGGGTTCTTGGCTCATTGTGTCTCCTCTTTTTTTTGCTTCTTCTTCGGGGGGAAGCCAGGCTGGTTCTATGCCAGCGGCTGGCCAATGGCGCGACGGACATCGCCCGTCGCGCCACCGGATTGCAGCAGACCTAAGAATGGCCGCAGGGCTAGGTTTTACACACTCGGGATTACCCGCAGCGCGAACTCCCCCACCACGCGCGGCGATGCCGCTCAGTAAGCCATGCAGACCGACTTGATCTCCGTGTAGGCCTCGATGGCGGAGCGGCCATGCTCGCGCCCGACCCCGGAGGCCTTGTATCCGCCAAAAGGCATGTTGGGGTCCACGATGTTGTGCGTATTGACCCAGACCGTGCCGGCATCCAGGCCATCGACCAGCCGCTGCACCGCGCGCAGGTCGTTGCTCCAGATGCTGGCGCCCAGGCCATACTCGGACCGGTTGGCCTCGGCCAGCACGGCCTCGGGATCGTCGAACGGCATGGCCACCACCACCGGCCCGAAGACTTCCTCGCGCACCAGCGTCAGGTCCTTGCACGCGGCGTTGGCCACCACGGTGGGCCGCACGAAATAGCCGGGGCGGTCCAGCGCAGTGCCACCCGCGACGATGTCCGCGCCTTCGCTGCGCCCGGTGCCGATCAGCCCCATGACCTTGTCGCGGTGACGCGACGACACCAGCGGCCCCATCTGGCTGGCAGGATCGAGCCCGGAGCCCAGCACCGTGGCATTGGCCACCTTGCCCAGCCCCTCGACCACCTGGTCATAGTGGCGGCGCGCCACATACAGGCGCGAGCCGGCCGTGCAGACCTGGCCCTGGTTGAAGAAGATGGCGCCGGCCGCGCCCTGGATGGCATGCGCGGGATCGCAGTCATCCAGCACGATGACCGGGCTCTTGCCGCCGAGCTCCAGCGACACGCGGCGGATATCCTGGCCGCAGCGCGCACCGATCAGGCGCCCGACTTCGGTGGAACCGGTGAAGGTAATCTTGTTGACGCCGGGATGCGCCACCAGCGCCGCGCCGGGCACGCCGTCGCCGGTCACCACGTTCAGCACACCCGGCGGGAAGCCCGCTTCCAGCGCCAGCTCGGCCAGCCGCAGCGCGGTGAGCGGCGTTTCCTCGGCCGGCTTGAGCACCACGGTACAGCCGCAGGCCAGGGCCGGGGCGATCTTCCAGACCGCCATCAGCAAGGGGAAATTCCACGGCACGATGGCGCCCACCACGCCCACCGGCGAGCGCCGGGTCATGGCGCTATAGCGCGTGCCGGGGGGAAACGGTACCGATACGTCCAGCGTGCTGCCTTCGATCTTGGTGGCCCAGCCGGCCATGTAGCGCAGCCATTGCGCGCTGCCGCCCACCTCCAGGCCTTGCGAGAACGCCAGCAGCTTGCCATTGTTGAGCGTTTCAAGCCGGGCCAGTTCGTCGCCGTGCTGCTCGACCAGGTCGGCCAGCTTGAGCAGCAGGCGCTCGCGCTGGGCCGGCATCATGGCGCGCCACGTGCCGCCAGCAAAGGCGCGCCCGGCCGCGGCCACCGCCGCATCGATATCCGCCGCCCCGCCCGCGGGCACGCGCGCGATCTCCTCACCGGTGGCGGGATCAAACACGGCGAAGGTCTCGCCGGACTCGGCCTGGCGCCACTCGCCGTCGATCAGCATGGCATTGCGGATGGCCTGGTTCAGGCCGCTGCGGGCTTCCTTAGGTGCATTCATCTTCGTCTCCGGTTGGTCTTGGCTGGTGCCTTGTCATGGAGATCGAAGTTAACACCACGGCCTGATCATGGCTTGTC
>NZ_JBFTSF010000223.1:0-15811 GCF_056399905.1 Cupriavidus sp. 01L46 | reverse complement strand
ACGCACAGCAGTTGATAGACGCGTCTTCCATGTCGCACCAGGCGACAATGCCTGAGGACGTGCGGCGCATGATCCTGCTGCTGTTGCCTAGCGGGCGCTGCAGCATCGAACAGGTTGCGGAGCATCTGGGCGTGGTGTGCCGCACGGTCCAGCGCCGGCTGGCAGAACAGGAACAGAGCTTCTCGTCGATCGTGAACGACATCCGTACGGAACTCGCCATACGCCATGTCACCGAGAGCGATCGTCCGTTGACGGAGGTGGCGACCCTGCTTGGTTTTTCCGCGCCGAGCGGATTCTCGCGCTGGTATCACGCGCAATTTGGCTGCAGCCCCAAGGAAAGCAGGGCGGCACGCGGCACATTGCGCCGGCAGACGGCACCTTCACAGACGACCGGAGCATAACCCTAGCAGGGCTTAAGCCGCGTCAGGCCATCGCCAGCGGCAGCCGCTAAGTGAGCCGCCACCGGAGAGATCGAAGTCCTCGCAGCGGAGCCAACTCGGATTTGAATTTTATATTGTCGACAAAAATAAAAAGAAGTACCATGGAGCCGGCGCAGCTTTCCTGGTATGGCATCGGGAAAAGCAGCGCATGCTTGGTTACCAAGGAGGCAAGCTTCCGTGTTCTGCTCAGAAGAATCGCTGGCCATGCGCACAGCCTTGGACGAGAGAGGCATCACAGCGACAGACGATAAGCCAACAGGCAATGGTCCGTACCTCCGCCGGATGGGCTGGGTGATCTGCAAGGGATTTTGCTGGCTCGCCGAGCGGCTGTCCTATGCCACGGCAGCAATGCTGTTGACCGATCTGATTGTGTGGGAAAAGGACGGGTACATCGTGCGCAAATACCTGAACATCGATGCGCTTCCCGGATCCGACGAGCAGGCTCGGTAGCAGAACACGCAAGCTGCGGCCGGCGTCTTGCGCCGCTTTGCCGCGAGCGCGGTGGGTCCCGTTGGCTCTTGCGGTACCCGCAATCTGCCTGATTCTCCACGTGAGGTAAGATCCTGGGCGCTGCAAGCGGTGTCGTGCCGACCAAGGGCGGCACCCGACCCGTTCCCCAATCATCGGAAGGACTTACCATTCATGGGCAGGCTCAAGACTACCAACACGCCGGAATTGCAGTCGCTGCTTGCACCGCAAATACCGCAGAATCCGGTCACGCTGGCTGTCGAGCAGGCGCTTATGCATGGACGCGACTGGTCGGCATCAGTCGCTGACCAGATCGCGGTACGGCTGGCGGGCCTGATTACGATCGACGTGATCCACGCAGGCCAGCGCTTGCTGGAGAAAGACATCAGCGAGGTCCTGGCGGTCAGCCGCGCTCCTGTGCGCGAGGCCTTGCGCATTCTGGAGCGGGAGCGTTTGATTGAGTTCCGTCCCCGGCGCGGTGCCATCGTCACCGAGCCCAATGCCCAGGACCTGCGGGATATCTACGTCGTGCGGGACGCGCTGTTCGAGATCCTGCTCAGACAGTTGATGGAAGAGCGCGCGGACGCGCTGGAAGCATTGTTCGAGCAATTCATTCCGCAGTTCAGCAAGGCCGCCGAGGAATCGGTGGACGCCTATATCAGCGTGACCTTCCTGGCAAACATGGCCATGGCTGATCTGTCCAGCAACCGGCTGGTAGGGGAGGTGCTGAACTCTATCTCGCTGCGGGTCCTGCGCTATGTGCGGCTGGGGCTCGCATCCCATCCCGGCTCGCTGGAGAATTCCCTCAAGACCTGGCGTGCCCTGCAGCGCGCCGTAACCAAGCGGGACATCGAAGCGGTCTTGCAGACCGCGCACAAGCGCATCGGAAACTCCCGGGAAGCTGCAGTCCGTGCGCTGTCATCCGGCGTCCAGAAAGGCAAGGGCAGCGTTGTCGGCCGCAGCGCTGTGCTGGCGTAGGCCTTCTAAGCCCGCGCGGGCAAGACTGCCCGCCATGGCTCTCTAGTCATCCTCGTCTAGTCATCCTCGCTATCCGCAGGTAGCCAGCGAAGACCGCGATATCAGCTCGCGAGTATGGCTCCCGCCGGGAGACATCAGCACGGGTTAGCAGCGTCTCAAGAGCTGCGCTGCATCGCAAATGGGCTTTGCCCGAATCGAATTCCCCAGAACGACACCGGCTCTTCGGCACCGGCTAGACCGGCGGCTCAATCACCTGCTGCGCACGCGAGAGAGCGAGCCAAAGCACCTGCCGATGCGCGTCACCTCAGAATCTTCCAAAAACTTAAGCGTGGCAGTGACCGCGGGTTCGCCCCAGCGCCGCGCCAAGGCCAGCGCCGCGCGCCCGACTGCGCTGGCTATCCCGCCGCTGTCATCGCACGCGCTCTCGATGTGCGACGCGTTTCAGTCAGTATTATTCATGTCGACAAAAACTATTTCCGGCTGATATCATGGTCCACACCCGAGGCTGGAATAGGGCGTTGATCGGTAGGGGAAGCTGCTGAAGCGCGCCGGCCGTGATCGAACGTTTCGTGGCACTGAGATCTCTCGCGGCGATGGTCGGCTTATGGACAGCCGGGCACGACATGGAGAAGGACAAACGTCGACAACAACCCGGGCGCTGGTGGCGTGATCGGCATCAATTCGGTCGTGAGGGCGTCTGCAGATGGCTATGCGGAGCTCTACGAACGCTTCGTTCGCTGTGATTGCGCCAGGGGTGTAAAAAAACCTAGAGGAGAAGAGACAATGGGATCATTCAGCAAGAGGAGCAAGTTTAATAGTGCGCTCATCGCTGCGGGCGTCATCTGCACTGGCGGCGCCCATGCGCAGAGCAGCGTGACGCTATATGGCGTGGTGGATATGAACGTCGAGTTTGCCAGCCACGTCGGCACCGTGCCAAGCGCAGCCAACAAGTTCAATGCGGGCCCGTCCAACAATGCGTACCGCATGGACTCTGGCGGCCTGTCTGGATCGCGTTGGGGCTTGCGCGGCGTGGAAGATCTCGGCAACGGGCTGAAATCCATTTTTGTCTTGGAAAGCGGCTTTAACCTGGATACCGGCACGTCGCAGCAGGGTGGCCGCCTGTTCGGTCGCCAAGCTTACGTGGGCATGCAAAGCTCGCAGTATGGCCAACTGACTTTTGGCCGGCAGTACACCTCGATGTTCGAAGGCCTCGCGAACTTTGTACCGGCAGCCTTTGCCACCCAGTATGAACCGATCGTGATGCTGACCGGCGCGAACTTCCGCGAGGACAACACTGTCAAGTACACCGGTCGGTTCGGCCCGGTCACCGCACTGGCGCACTGGTCCTTCGGTACCGGCCTGGCATTGCCGACGACGGTGGCCAATGGCCCGCTTCTAGGTGGTAACGGCGAAGTCCCGGGCCAGTTCCGTCGCGATACCGCCTATGGTGCGGCCTTGACCTACATTTCCGGCCCTGTCGGCGTGGCTGTCGCTTACGACCAGTTCAACCCCACCATTTCGAACCCCTTGAACGCTGCTGTCCTCGGGAGCGGAAGCTTCAAGAAGGCAACGATCGCGGCAAGCTATGCGTTTGGCCAGGCAAAGATCATGGGCGGCTACCGCTGGGGTCAGAACAAGGACCAGAATGGCAGCCTGCTTGAACGCGACGACCTCTACTGGATCGGCGCCAACTACCAGGTGACGCCGGCGCTTGGCCTGACGCTCGAATACAACTATGACCACGTCAAGCGCTTTTTCGCGAACACATCGACCCCGAACCCATGGCAAGTTGCTTTCATCGCCGATTACGCCCTCTCCAAGCGGACTGACGTCTACTTGACCACGGCATATGCAAAAAACGCCGGCCTGGGGCTGGATTCCGCGATGATCGCCTACGCGAACAGCCTTTCCCTTGGCAATAGCTACACACTTGCCAGCGGCCAAAGCAACATGCTCGGTGTCGCCGCAGGTATTCGCCACAAGTTCTGAGAGACGGCTTGAAGATTCGCTGCAGAGGTGTTCCGAAAGCGGGATGTCGAAAGAAGAACACCGAGAGCGGCAGGCAAGCATGGCGGGCAAGACGAGACCATGCGCGAGCGATCTGACAGACGTGGGGCGAGCAGCAATGGAAGGCCTGCTGCCCGAGCCCGGGCAGCGAGGGCGGCGCACAATCCCTTGGCTGCGTGCACCGTGAGCGGCGCGTTGCCTGCGATGCGGCCCACATACAATCGAGCGAGCAAAGCTTGCGGTTTCCTGCTACGCGCCTGGGGTTCGAGTCCGCCCCGGCGCCACTCAGGGCGGTAACAGCGCGGCGCGGGCGGCGGCGAGAACCTCGCGATTCAAACCTTCGAGCAACCCCGACGCCGCCCGTGCGTGTTGCCAGTGAAGCGGTACATCAAGCGGGGTGTTCGGCACCAACTCGACGAGCGAACCGTCCTCGAGATGAGGGGCGATCAGTGCCTCCGGATGCAAGCCCCAGCCCATGCCAGCCAATGCCGCGGTCACAAAGGCGTGGGACGAAGGCAGCGTGTGCCGGGGAAGCTCCACGTGCCGATGGCACAAACGCCGCGCCCACCGCGCCTGCAACTCGTCTTTGGTGTTGAACACTAGGCTGGGTGCCAGCGCCAGGCTGCCAGCGCCCACTCCATCGCCGAAATGGCGTTGGCTGAAAGCCGGGCTGGCGGCCGCCAGGTAGCGCATGGAGCCCAGCGGATGGCTGTTGCAGCCAGCGGCAGGACGGGCTGTGGCCGTTACGGCGGCGAGCACTGCGCCGCTGCGCAGCCACTCCGTAGTGTGGTCCTGGTCATCCACGGCCACCTCCATCAGCACGGGACTTTCTGCAGCGAAGGCGGCGATGGCCGGCGCGACCCAGGTGGCCAGGCTGTCGGCATTCACCGCAATGGGCAGCGCTACCCGTGCCATGCCCTCCGGGGCAAGCGCTGGCAGAGCCCCTTGCAATTCCTGCTCGAGCAGCCGCACACGGTCAATGTGTTGGCAAAGCCGGCGGCCCGTCTCCGTGGCCCGGCAGGGCTGATCGCGCACCACCAGCGCGCAGCCTACGCGTTCCTCCAGCACCCGAACGCGCTGCGAAATTGCCGATGGCGTCACATGGAGAGCGCGGGCTGCACGCTCGAAGCTACCCTCCCGAACCACGGCAGCCAAGGCAGATAGGGCAGAGTAGTCAAGCATCAGATAAGTTTGGCTAAATCGAATGAAGAAAAGGTAGTTTGTCTTCATCCGTCAATGCAGGCAAGCTGGATGCATGAATACTTCGCTTGCCTTATCCGTTTCCCTCCAAGGCCTGGCCCTGAGCCTGGGGCTCATCGTGGCCATCGGCGCACAGAATGCATTCGTACTGCGCCAGGGCCTGCGTCGTGAGCATGTGGGCAGCGTGGTGCTGTTGTGCGCCATGGCGGACGCGTTGCTGATTGCAGCGGGTGTCATGGGCATGGCCCAGGCACTGGGGGAGCGCCCCGGGCTCGCGCGTGTCCTGGCGCTGGCCGGTGCCGTCTTCCTGGCGATATATGGATGGCAGGCACTGCGCCGTGCGCGGCATGCTCACCAATTGAAAGCACCTGACGGTGAGAAGGGTCTCAGCAAGGGTGCCGCGTTGGCACAGGCGGCGGCGTTCACGCTGCTCAATCCCCATGTTTATCTGGATACGGTGCTGCTGGTGGGCAGCATCGGTGCCCAGCAACCGGTGGCGCTGCGAGGCTGGTTTGTGGCGGGCGCCAGTTTTGCCAGCCTATTCTGGTTCGGGCTTCTGGGCTTTGGCGCGCGCTGGCTGGCGCCGTGGTTCGCCCGGCCGAGGGCTTGGCAGGTGCTGGATGGTCTCATCGGGACGACTATGTTCGTGTTGTCCGCTCTGCTGGTGCGTCACGTATTCCAAGGGGTGTGAGGTGCTTCCAGGTGCGTCGAATAGGCGACATCTCATGGTTGCGTTTTTCAGCATTCGCCGTGGTGCTCGGTACGTACTATCACCTAATGCTGCTCTGCGTCATTTTATTTGCTACAATTAGGGAAAACCCGATGAGGGTTATCCCTGAAAGGAAGAAAGCCATGAACACCCAATCCGACATCAAGATKACCGACCAACTCGAACGCGAACTGATCGAACGCGAACTGGGTCCCCGCAGCCCGGCCTTCGTCGACGACGTGAAGAGCGCCATCGCCGCCGTGCAATCCGTGCTGGGCCGCCTTCAGAACCAGGCACGCAAGGCAAAGATCGTCTTCGCGAACGGCTGATCGCCCGAGCACCGACATCAAGATTCAAGAGTGAATGCTGCCGTAGTACGTCGTAGTTAACTGTTGTAGTTTGTTGTTGATGTATGTAGTTTTGGTTTGACGGCTTAAATGCTGCCCGTCGCGGAGATGCGCTAACGCATCTGTCCTGGCGAGGGACAGCAGGCACCTGTCAAACCGGCGCGGAACGCTTTCGCGCGGCAAAACCGGCCAACGCGTCGCTCCGAGGAGCGCAGCGCCTTTTGGCCGGTTTTTTTATTTCAGCACCGCGCACGGTGTAGAAGCCCAACAGCTMGGGTGCCGCACGATTGTCGGGAAATACGCGGGCGCCCTGCGGGCGTCAGACAAGGATTCCTGGAAGGTTCAGCCTGCGCTCACCAGCAAGGTCTTGGGTTCCAAGTACGCGCTCATGCCCCAGCGGCCCATTTCGCGCCCCAGCCCCGAATGCTTGAAGCCGCCGAAGGGCGCGCGCGGCTCGTTGGCCAGGGTGTTGACGAGCACGCGGCCCGCATCGATCTGGCGCGCCACACGTTCGCAGCTTTCCGGGTTTGTGCCCAGCACCAGGGCGCTCAGGCCATAGCGCGTGTCGTTGGCAATGGCGATCGCATCGGCTTCGTCCTCGTAGGGGATGATGGTCAGCACGGGGCCGAAGATTTCCTCGCGCGCGATGCGCATCTGGTTGTTGGCACGGGTAAAGAGCGTGGGCTTCACGAACCATCCGGCGTGCAGGCCATCGGGGCGGCCTTCACCGCCTGCCAGCAAGGTCGCACCTTCTTCCTGCCCGAGGTGGATGTAGTTCTGCACCCGCTCCCATTGCTTCTTGCTCACCATCGGGCCGATGTCGGTGTCGGCCTGGCGCGGGTCGCCGGATTGGACATGAGAGACAGCTACTTTCGCGATCTGCTCGAATTCGGTCAGGCGGCTGCGCGGCACGAGGATGCGCGTGCCGGCGATGCAGGCTTGGCCGCTGTTCATGAACCCTGCTTGGAGCACGAGCGGCATGATGGCGGTGAAGTCTGCGTCATCGAGTACCACGGTGGGCGACTTGCCGCCCAGCTCCAGTGTCACGCGCTTCATCGTGGCGGCGCCCGTGGTCACCAGGTGCTGGCCCACGGCGGACGAGCCCGTGAACGAGATCTTGGCGATGCCGGGGTTGCGCGCGATCTCCTCGCCGACCACTTCGCCGCGGCCGTTGACGATGTTGAACACGCCTGGGGGCAGATCGGCTTCGTGCAGTGCTTCGGCCACGATCTGCGTCTGCAGCGCGCTCATCTCGCTGGGCTTGATGACGGCGGTGCAACCGGCTGCCAGCGCGGTGGCCAGCTTGTTGCAGATGAACCCCGCATTGCTGTTCCATGGCGTGATCAGGCCCGCGACGCCCACAGGCGTCTGGATTACCGTGGCCGCGCCTACCTTTTCCTCGAACGCGAAGGACTCCAGTGTGTCGATCGCCTGGGCAATGACGTCGGCAGGATACGTTGCCATCCACTGCCCGCGTACTGAGGGTGCGCCGTATTCCATCAGGATGGCCTCCATCAGCGCGTCTTTGCGCGCGGCCACGGCCCGGTACATGCGCTGCAGGGCCGCAATGCGCTCCGCGCGCGTGGTGCGTGACCAGGCCGGGAATGCAGCCTGTGCTGCCGCGATGGCGCGCTGCGCGTCCTGCGCATCGCCCAGCCGCACCTGGCCGATGACTTCCTCGGTACTCGGGTTGTGGAGGTCGAACCATTCCTGGCCGTGTGGCGTGACGAATTCGCCGTTGATGTAGATGTGCTCAATGCGTTGCATGGTGGCTCCTTGGGGATCGATGCAACGAAGTTTAGGAATGGTTTATTGTTCTGATAAGCCGTCTTGAGGCTGATGAGGTATCCGTAAATTCAGGACAATACATGCACAGAACAGGAATGACCGAGCTGGAAGTGGTTCTGGCCGTCGCGCGCCGCAACAGCTTTCGCGGCGCGGCGCAGGAGCTGGGCATGTCCACCACCGCCGTGAGCAGCGCCGTGGCCGGGCCGGAGGCACGCCTGAAGGTGCGGCTGTTCAACCGCTCGACGCGCAGCGTGGCGCTTACCGATGCCGGGCGACGCTATGTGGAGCGGATTGCGCCGGCACTGGCCGAAATCCAAAGCGCGGGCGAAGAAGCCGGCACCGGCCCCGACGCGCCGAGCGGTACGCTGCGCATCAACGCGCCGCAGGGCGCGGCATCCCTGCTGTTGGAGCCGCTCTTCCTGCAATACGCGCAGCGCTATCCCGAGGTACGCATCGACATCGTGAGCGAGTCGCGCATGATCGACATCGTGGCCGAAGGCTTCGATGCGGGCATCCGCCTCGCCGAATCCGTGCCGCAGGACATGATCGCCGTGCCGCTCTCGCGCGACATCCGCATGCTCGTGGTGGCAACTCCAGAGTACCTGGCGCGCCACGGCACCCCCAGGCACCCGCGCGACCTGCTCCAGCACCAGAGCATCGGCATGCGCATGTCGCACGGCGGCATCTATCACTGGGAGCTGGCAAAAGGCGGCCAGAAGCTGCAAATGGATCTGCCCGTGCGCCTAGCGCTGAACGAGCTGCCGGCCATCAAGCAGGCGGTGCTGCTCGGGCTGGGTACGGGCTTCATCTCCGAGTGGTTCATCGAAGAAGAGCTGAAGGCCGGCGCGCTGGTGCCGGTGCTGGTGCCGTGGTGCCCGTCGTTCGGCGGGCTGAGGATGTACTACTCAGGCCACCGTTTCGTGCCTGCGCGGGTGCGTGCGCTCATCAGCTTGGTTCATGAGCTGGGCTTGGCCGGGGTGCCGTCGCGAGGAGTTCAAGCAGGCTGATTTGAGCGTGTCGCTGTGTCGTCGCGCGTGCAGTGCGTGTGCATCCGCACCGCACTTCACACTGCCTCCGGCGCAGCCGTCCTGCGCATCCTTGTGAGATCGGCTCACAAGCCTTGCGAGTCATTTTCCTTTTGCGGGCGCACCGGATCGCGCTATCGTGAGAGCCCCCTGTGCTTTCTCCCGGTCTTCCCGTGCCCACCATCTCCCCCCGCTTGCTGCTCTGCCTGCTGATTACCTACCTGGTCTGGGGCACGACTTATCTCGCCATCCGTTTCACCCTGGAGAGCTTTCCGCCGTTCCTGATGATGGGCTCGCGTTTTCTCTGCGCCGGCTTGTTGCTGGCGCTGTGGCTGCGCTATCGCGGCGCCGCCATGCCGACCTTGCGCCAGCTGCGCAATTGCGGGGTGCTGGCTGGTTTCCTGCTGGTCGGCGGGATGGGGCTGACGGCGGTCGCGGAGCAGACCATCTCGTCCGGGGCGACCACCGTGATGATTGGCGCGATGCCGATCTTTGGCTTGTTCTGGGGAATTTGCTTTGGCGCGCGGCCGCGCTGGTACGAAGTGCTGGCCATTGCGCTGGGCAGCGCGGGCATCCTGGTGCTGACCGGCGGCGCGGAGTTTCGCGCGAGTGCCACGGGCGTCATGGCTTTGCTGGTGGCCACCGGCAGCTGGTCGTTCGGTTCGCAGATCGCCAGGCGCCTGGATTTGCCGCAGGGCGCGGTGGCGTTTGCCGCCGAGATGCTGCTGGGCGGGGCAATCTTGCTGATCCTGTCTGTTGCGTTCGGCGAGTCCTGGCCGCGGACGGTCAGCAGCCAGGCGTGGTGGGCGTGGGTCTACCTGGTGGTGGCTGGGTCGCTGGTGGCGTTTTCCGCCTATATGTACCTGGTGGCAAACGTCTCGCCGACGGTTTCCTCAAGCTATGTCTACGTGAACCCGCCGGTGGCGCTGGCCGTGGGCGCGTGGCTGGGCAGCGAGCAGATCGCGCCGCAGACGTTTGGTGCGGTGGCGCTGATCCTGGGGGCCGCTCGCATGCCAGAACTCAGGGCTCAGGATTCAGGGCTCGGACTGTTCCTCGATCCACATCGATAGCCGCGCCTTGTACGCCTGCTGGATGTGCCGGCGCGTGATTTGCTCGGCCAGCGCGGGGTCGCGTTGCTCCAGGGCTTCCACTAGCGCGATGTGATCTTCGTAGGAGACCCGGGCGCGTCCCGGCAGCGCCAGCGTGGTGCGTCCCAGCAGTGCCATCGACTCGTGCAGCGAGCGCAAGGTCTTGAGCAGGTAGCGGTTGTGCGCGCAGCGGTGCAGCGTTTCGTGGAAGAGCCGGTTGTTGGCGGCGAGCTTGTCGGGCTGGTCGGCGATGGCCAGGTCGCGCTGGACGATGTCGCGCAGCAGCGAGATTTCCACATCGGTAGCGCGGCGCGCTGCGAGCGCGGCGGCGGTGCCTTCCAGCACCTCGCGCATGACATAGAGCTCGCTCACCATGCTGGCGTCGAGCTGGGTCACCATCATGCCCCGGTTAGGCTCGTTGACGACCAGGCCTTCGGATTCCAGCCGCGACAGCGCTTCGCGCACCGGCGTGCGCGACAGCCCCAGCGAGGCAGCTAGCTCCACTTCGCGCAGGCGGGTACCGGAGGGCAGTTGCCCGGCCTGGATCGCGTTGCGCAGGTGCTGATAGGCCCGCTCGGCGCGGGGCAGCGAGGCGTCGGGGCCGGTGCCGGCCGCGCCGGCTGGATCTGCGGAAATCATTGGGCGGGTGGGATCCCGTTGTGATTGTTCGTTGTTGTGCATTGTCGTGCGTTGATCTGCGTCGCACATGATACCCGCAGGTGGAATATAGTATGTGATATATCAAGACATGCATCCATAAAACAACCGGGAGACGACATCATGAAAGTGTGTATCTATGGCGCCGGCGCCATCGGCGGCTATCTCGGCGTCCAGCTGGCAATGGCGGGCGCCGAGGTCAGCCTGGTCGCACGTGGCGCCCACCTGGCCGCCATGCGCGCCAACGGCCTGCGGCTGCTGAGCGAGGGCGAGGAGAGGGTGGCCAAGGTCAATTGCACCGACGACCCGGCCACGCTGGGGCCGCAGGACTATGTGTTCATCACCCTGAAAGCGCATTCCGTGCCGGGCGTGGTGGACCTGATGCAGCCGTTGCTTGGTCCCAGGACGGCGGTGGTGACGGGCGTCAACGGCATCCCTTACTGGTACTTCCATCAGCACGGCGGCCCGCTCGCGGGCACCAGGCTGGAAAGCGTCGACCCGGGCGGGCGCCAGTGGCGCGGCCTGGGGCCGGAGCGGGCGATCGGCTGTGTGCTCTATCCCGCCGCCGAGATCGCCGCGCCCGGCGTGATCCGCCATGTCTATGGCAAGAAATTCCCGCTGGGCGAGCCCGACGGCAGCAAGTCGGCGCGTGTGAGCCACCTGAGCGAAATGATGGTGGCCGGCGGCCTGGAGGCACCCATCCGCGACAATATCCGCGACGAGATCTGGCTCAAGTTGTGGGGCAACCTGTGCTTCAACCCGATCAGCGCGCTCACGCATGCCACGCTGGATATCATCACTGCCGATCCGGCCACCCGTGGGCTATCGCGCGCAATGATGCTGGAAGCGCAAGCGATTGCGGAACGCTTTGGCGTGCGGTTCCGGGTTGATGTGGAGCGCCGCATCGACGGTGCCGGCGCGGTTGGGGCCCACAAGACTTCCATGCTGCAGGACCTGGAGGCAGGGCGGGCCATGGAGATCGACCCCCTGCTGACGGTGGTGCAGGAAATGGGCCGGTTGGTGGAGCAGCCCACGCCGATGGTGGACGCGGTGCTGGGCCTGATCAAGCAGCGTGAACGGATGGCGCAGGCGGCTTGAGCGCGGATGCCGGGCCGGTCGGGAAGAAAGGATGGCGCCGGCCGGTTTCGGCGGCGCACCATCTGATATACCATATACGTAAAACCGCCACCCTGGCAGCCGATTTATATCAATTGTGCATTTTCCTATGCATTCAGCTCATGCAATGGCTGCTTTTGGTAAGCTAAGCGGGAAGCCGCAGGCGACCGTCCCGTCCGCCGCGGCGCTGGTTTCAACAAGAGCCCATTCATGTCTGCGCAAACTCAATCCGCGGTCCAGCCTGCTGCACTGACCCTGTCCCTCCAACCCATCAACGCCGGTGCCAGCCTGCGCGACCAGGCATACGCCATGCTGCGCCAGGCCATTGCCGACGCCGACATCTATCAGTCGACCGAGGAAATCCGGCTGGACGAGCGAGTCCTGAGCGAGGCGCTGGGCGTGAGCCGCACCCCGATCCGCGAAGCCATGACGCTGCTGGAGCAGGAAGGTTTCCTGCGCACCGTGCCGCGCCGCGGCATCTACATCATGCGCAAGACCAAGCGTGAGATCGTCGAGATGATCCAGGTGTGGGCCGCGCTSGAGAGCATGGCCGCGCGCCTGGCCACGCTGAACGCCAGCGACCAGGAGATCGCGCAACTGCGCCATATGTTCGACAGCTTCCGCGATGCCACGCCGGCCGAGCATATCGAGGAATACTCCGACGCGAACATCGCCTTCCACCAGGCGATCGTGCAGTTGTCGAAGTCGCAGATCATCATGGATTCGATCAAGAACATCTTTATCCATGTGCGCGCCATCCGGAAGATGACGATCTCGCAAAGCGATCGTGCTTCGCGCTCCATCGTCGATCACCTGCGCATCATCGAGGCGCTGGAAAAACGCGACACCGAACTGGCCGAGAAGCTGGTGCGCCAGCATTCGCTGGATCTGGCTGACTATGTCGAGAAGAACTGCGACTTCCTGGATTGAAGGCTGAAACCTGAGGTGCCTGCCTCTGGCAATAAAGAACGGCGGACATCGTCCTGGCCGTTAACAAAATCTGCCCCGATTCTTACATTCGAAAGAAATTCCTTTCTCCGCAACGCCCCCTCCGAGGGGGCGAATCCACTGGAGCGGCTGGGGGGCTGCGCGATGGTGCGTAGATTTTCGTCTAAGGAAAGTAGATAGTTATTCATGTAGCTATGTTGGTGTGCTACGAATTGCAATTCTCTTGATCCTCCCGCGCGCACGAATCGTTCGAGTCACTTGAAGGTTACTAGCGGACCGCAGCGCTGCGCTACCTCTCGCCACAGAAACAATGAGCGTTGTTTGTGTAGGCATAGAGAACGCCGCGCGAAGATTGCGACGGCGTGTACGCCTTAGCCCATCTCCCGACTTCCTGTGCCGCGTCAGGGACCGTAACGCCTGGTCGACACGACTCTATGCGGGGACGCCATGGAAGATGAAAAAGACGGACGAACCCCACAGCGAATACCGAGGCACCTGTGGGCGATGTTGCGAGCGCGGGTTAGCGAATGGTTCATTGGGGGCGTCCTCCTGGCAATCACCGGCTTCGCGCCGCAGGAATTCATCGCTCAACTGATCCGCTATATTGCGGCGCCAGAGAGGGTGGAGCATTTGTCGCGCTTGGCGCTCGATGCCCGGCCGGCGATTGTCTTTGTTGGAATCGCGATCATTGTGGCTGATGCGCTGTATCGGAACCGGCACCGGCCGGTCACTGCTGTCCCAGGAGGGCCGCCGCTCACTGAGGATGGAGCGGGGCGTTTGCAACCTAACGGCAGGGCGCTGGTGGAAAGCGAACCGAGTGAACCGGAAGCATTACCACTCCCAAATAACTCATGGCTATCGGAGGGGCGAGTGATACTGGTCGTGCTTCCGTTCGAAAGTCTCGGTGGCGGCGGCAAATATGATTACTTCAGTGAGGGCTTAACCGAGGATATGATCACCCAACTTGCCCGGCTCAGCCCGGAGCGCCTGGGTGTCATCGCCCGGACTTCGGCGATGCGCTACAAATCCACGACCAAGACCATTCATCAGATTGGCCAAGACCTCGGGGTTTCCCACGTGCTTGAGGGAAGCGTCCGGCGTGCCGGAGATCGGGTACGGGTTGCGGCGCAGCTCATCCGGGTAAGCGACGAAACGCACCTTTGGGCCGAGACCTACGAGGGGAACCGACATGACATCCTGGCACTCCAGATCGAGGTAGCCAAGGCAATTGCCCGCGAAATTGAGATCAAGCTCACGCCGCACGAGCAAGGGCGTTTAGACCGTACTCCTGCCATTGATGCGCAGGCGCACGAGGCGTATCTCAAGGGGCGTCACTTCTGGTCCAAGCGCACCGAAGAAGGAATGCGAAAGAGCATTGAGTATTTTCAGCTCGCTATTGGACACCAGCCGAACTTTGCGGCCGCCTATGATGGAGTGGCCGATGCCTACACGATGCTTGCATGTCGCGGCGTGAGCCCTGCGCGCGAAACGTTTCATAAAGCAAAGATGGCGGCCAGGAAAGCGCTGCAGATTGAGCCCGATTTGGGTGAGGCTTATGCGTCACTGGCCCATGTGCGTTTGCACGATTGGGATTGGGTCGATCTGGAACAGGATTTTCTGCGCGCCATTGAACTGAATCCAGGACACGCGATCGCCTATTATTGGTACGCGGAATATCTCATGATGGCAGGCAGAGCCGAAGAAGCCATTGCCAGGGTCAGGCAGTCCCAACAGATGGATCCGTTGAATTCAGTGCTGAATTCATCTGTTGCCATCATCTTGTACCTTGCTCGGCGATACGATCAGGCACGGGAAGAACTTCGTAAAGCCCTGGAAATCGATCCAAACCATTTTCTGCTTCACCTCAGGCTGGGATTGGTCTACCAGCAACAGAAGTTGTTCCATGACGCAATCGAGGAGATGCAGAAGGCTGTAACGCTTTCCGGGAGGAGCACAGAGGCGCTGACGGGGCTGGCCCAGACCTACGCTGCCGCCGACATGAGAGCGGCCATGCAGCAAATCGTGGATGCGCTGGAGACGGAATCCGAAAAGCACTACGTCCACCCCTACAACATGGCGAAAGTGTTTGGTTCGCTCGGGGACAAAGAGCAGACCCTCGGCTGGCTGGAAAAAGCCTACGATGAGCACAGTCCTGACTTCATTGAGCTCAGAACAGAACCTACCTTCGACAGCGCTCGCTTCGATCCCAGATTCTCTGCGCTGGTATCCCGCGTCGGGTTCAACCAGATCTGAAGGACGAGGCTCTGTGATGGGCGGGGTCGGGAACCGCCAGCCAGAGCCGCTGAATCTCCTTCGGGCGGCCCCCTTTCGGAAGGTCGCTGATTCAGTGCTTGCGGGTTTCCCCTCAATTCTGGGCACGGATCGCGGTGAGACAATCCAGCCGTATCGCACGAATTATGCATCGTAGCGATCCAATGCTCGCAGACCAACCGAAGGGAGATGAATATGCATCGCTTTGTCGCTCYTTCCGCTGTCCCAATYGCTTTTGCCTGTGGCTACCTTACWGCCCATACGGGACTGYCGCCGGCCCACGCGCAAATCCCGCCCGCCACATTGGCGCCGCAGATCRTCAACTTGGTCGCCATGAGCAATGAAGACATCGGACCGCAGGTTCCCAATATGGGCACGCTACGTACGAAAGGGCTGGTGGCGACGCCACAAGGGACMGTTGCAGTGCAATCGGGCAACGTTCCGAAGCACTACCACACCAGCGCCGACGAGATCCAGTATGTCATTTCAGGAAAGGGCACATTCTGGCTGGGCAGTGAACAGCGCGAGGTCGGCCCGGGCGACCTGATTATCATTCCAAAGGGTGTCGCGCACGCGRGTTCGATCGCAACCAGYGGCGATTTCAAGGCGCTGGCAATCAAGTTGCCGCCGCAGGCTGCCGGGGATACCCATATGCTTCCCTGAAACGATGCGCACTGCCGGGAATAGGTTCAGGCTCAATGCCTTGTTCCATTCATCGTCATCCAGCACGCTGAAGCCACCGGCCGGTGCAGATGAGCCGCCCACGACG
>NZ_JBFTSF010000222.1:0-11021 GCF_056399905.1 Cupriavidus sp. 01L46 | reverse complement strand
CTTCCTATCCAGGTCAAGGAAGTCGCTCTGCGATGATTCGCGCAAGGGGTTTACGCATCTAATGGTTTTGCCATATCCTAAAAAAGAGTTAATCAAGAACTCCATCGGTCAAGCGCCGTCGATCATTCAAAAAATAGAGCAAGGCACCAAATGGACATTTCGCGTCAGGCGCTGTTMGGCCGACTCAATCCCACCCTATTCAAGGCGATCGAAAGCGCGACCGCCTTCTGCAAACTCCGCGGCAAGCTGCGCATCCGCGTGATGGATGTGTCCAAGGAGGACCTGCGTCGCACGCTGCGCCGGTACAAGGGTATCGGCTGGGACCAGAGCCCGTTCTTCAAGCGCATTTACGAAGAGGAATACGGCCAGCTCGGCGGCGAACCGTACGGCTGCCTGGTCGCCGACTACTACTTCGACCACACCCCGCCCGACGTGGAACTGCTGGGTTCGCTCGCCAAGATTTCGGCGGCCGCCCAACCGCTTGCGCACGGGCAAGGTCACGCTGAATGACTATGACTTCCGCAAGCCGCGGGCGGACCTGACCACCGACAACAGCCAACCGCGCGAGACCGGCTTCGCTGACTTCGAGCGGTACGAGTACCCGGGCGACTATGTCGAGCCGGCGGTAGGCGACATGCGGGCGAGGATTCGCATGKAGGAGCGCCGTACCCGGGGCCGGCGCGTGCGCGGTGTCGGTGCCTTGCGTGGCGTGGCGCCGGGCTGCACCTACATGGTGAGCAATCACGGCAATCCCGCGTTGAACCGGGAGTTCCTCGTGACCAGCACGACGTTCGACCTGGAGGACGTCGGCGGCGAGTCCGGCAGCCGGCAGCGGTTTGCCTGCCGCGTGGCTTTTGAAGGCCATCCCACCGACGAAGTCTTCCGTCCGCCGCGTACGGTCGGCAAGCCGCGCGTCGCCGGCCTGCAGCGGGCGGTCGTGACCGGGCCGAAGAACCAGGAAATCTGGTGCAATGAGCACGGGAGCGTGAACATTCAGTTTGAATGGGACCGCTATGGGCAGCACGACGAGAACTCTTCACCGTGGATTCGTGTCGTCAACGGCTGGTCCGGCGATCAGTTTGGCGCGATGCATATTCCGCGTATCGGCCAGGAGGTCATTGTTGCCTTCCTCAACGGCGATCCGGATTGCCCGCTGATCGTCGGGCGGGTGCCGAACCAGTTCAATATGTCGCCGTGGGCACTGCCGGGGCAGCACGCGCTGTCGGGGATTCGAAGCAAGGAGTTGTTTGGAGAGCGTCACAATCACCTGTTGATGGACGATACGAAGGACCAGATACAGAGTCAGCTCTCATCGGATCATCGGCTCTCCCAACTCAACCTGGGTTATCTGACGAGCGTATCGTTGCTACAGCCACTACCGATATCCATTGCACTTCTTACATTCCTAGGCTGGCTTGGTCACTTCGAGGCCTTTACCTTTACGCACTGGCCCGTGCGATTGAATAGACGCAACCGCATGGTTTACGTTTTCCGCCGCAAAAGCGCCGGAGGAATGCTGGCACTCAAATGGGATGACATCTATTTCTGCATGGGGCCTGGCCAGCCTTATGCAGGGCGGCCTCCGCTAGTCTGGGATATTCGCGGCCATGTGCTGGCGCCGGACAAGAAGACGGTGCTCGATACCTTCTCGATGGGGCTTCACTGCACCAAGGACCTGCTGCCTGCTCACTGGGAATACTTGCGCCGCTATATGGAAGAAGGACCGCAGAGCATTCCGATGCCGCGCCGGTACCGGCCGATTGCGGAGAAGCGCGAGTCTTTCCTGTTTGCTGCCAAGGTGGCCTTCAGCAACTTCAGCCATGGCTATGCGTTCCTGCTGTTTGGCACGCCGTTCGCACTGATTACCTTGTTTGGGCGTTTGCTTTGCATGCCGACGAACAAGGTGCCGGTTTGGCCGGGGGAAGTGGAGGAGGCGTGCCGGATCGAGCCTGGCGATCCGTATGAGCAGCGCGTTTCAGGAGAGTGAAATTCAGGCACAGGTGGTCGATAGCAAGCTTCAGGAGTGGCTCAAGCGCTACGTTTGGGGAGAGTTCCAAAGCGAGAACCCAAACGAAGCCTTCAAGACCGGTCCTCAGGAAATGCAACAAGCATTGGAATAAAAACGTATGTCAATGGACTATACCGGGCAGACGCCAAAGTACAAGATAAACCGGCCACTAACGGAGCAGGAGCGCAAAGACCGGCTATCTCAGAAGCAGCCAGCAAGGGTGAGAAAGAGCGAAGACATACAAGATTGGGATGCGCTAATCAGGTTGAACTCGACATTCATAGAGGTGGTCKATAAGTTCTACGCTTGGAAGGGAATTATGTTTGCTTTTGCATTCATATTTTTTTCTGGTGCGATGCTGTTGACAATAGCAATAAGTCGACTCACATTGTTTGAACAACTTGCTGCATTTCCTGATGAGAGTGAGAAAATCATTCTCGGAGCAGTAGCAACATGGATAATAGCTATTCCATTTATTGTATTTACCGCTTGGGCGGCTCACTTCGAAGCCTTCACCTTTACACACTGGCCCGTGCGCTTGAATAGACACAACCGCATGGTTTACGTTTTCCGCCGCAAAAGTGCCGGAGGAATGCTGGCACTCAAATGGGATGACATCTATTTCTGTATGGGGCCTGGCCAGCCTTATGCAGGGCGGCCTCCGCTAGTCTGGGATATTCGCGGCCACGTGCTGGCGCCAGACAAGAAGACGGTGCTCGATACCTTCTCGGTGGGGATTCACTGCACCAAGGACCTGCTGCCTGCTCACTGGGAATACTTGCGCCGCTATATGGAAGAGGGCCCGCAGAGTATTCCGATGCCGCGCCGGTACCTGCCGATTGCGGAGAAGCGCGAGTCTTTCCTGTTTGCTGCCAAGGTGGCCTTCAGCAACTTCAGCTATGGCTATGCGTTCCTGCTGTTTGGCACGCCGTTCGCACTGATTACCTTGTTGGGGCGTTTGCTTTGCATGCCGACGAACAAGGTGCCGGTTTGGCCGGGGGAGGTGGAGGAGGCGTGCCGGATCGAGCCTGGCGACCCGTATGCGCAGCGCGTTTCAGGAGAGTGAAAAATCAGAAGTGGGTCGATTTCGAACTGAGGCAGGAAATGCCGGCAGATACCGCGACCGGCTTAGGTCATTTTGGAGTGAGAACATGAACTTGCCAATTATCACTGTGGGTGACACTACCACGCACGGCGGACGCGTCATTACGGGTTCCGCATCTCATCTCTTGCAAGGCCGGCCTATCGCCAGGCAGGGAGACCTGGTTGATTGCCCAGCGCACTACTCGGACGGGCGTCCACACGGTGTCAACGCCATCACCGAAGGAGACCCGGCCTTTCTCGTGGAAGGGCGGCCAGTTGCGCTGCACGGACATCGCTGCGAATGCGGTTGCGAGCTGATCGGCTCGCAGCTTGCCGACGTCGGAGGCTGAGCATGCGTCAGTTGTACCGCTTTTGGCCGATGGCGATTGCCTTGCTTGCTGGTTGCGCGGCCAGTCCTGTGCAGAATGAACAGATGAAGCTGGTTCTCCGTGCGGAAGCCAAGCCAACTGTCAATCCAGATGCAAGGGGGCGGGCGAGTCCTGTTCTGGTGCGCATGTATGAGCTGAAGTCCGATGGGACATTCGCAAACGCAGACTACTTCACGCTGCAAAGCTCAGACAAGACGCTGCTTCTTGAAGACCTCCTCTCTCGTGACGAGTTCATCCTTCGGCCGAACGAAACCCGCGATTTCGAAAGAAAGCTGAATCCGGCAACCACGGCACTGGGCTTTCTTGTTGGTTACAACGATCTTGGGAAGGCTACCTGGCGAACGGTCTACAAGCTGCCGCCAGCACCGGAAGCCGCGTGGTACAGGGCGGTAGTGCCGGCACGCAAGATCAAGCTGCAGGTGTTGCTTGATCAGTTGACCATCAACATTACAAAAATCGAGTGATTCAATGAGTTGGTATAACAAAGTCGTCTGGAGCGAAGGCCTCTTTTTGCGTCCACAGCTGTTCCAACAGCAAGAGCGCTATCTTGAGCATTACGCCCATAAGCGTAGCGCGGCGCTTGGCCCGTTCTTCTGGGGTTTCAACCAGGTTGACATCGATACCGAAGCGCTCGCGGTAGGGAAGCTCGTTGTCTCCGCTGCCGCCGGCATCTTTCCGGACGGTACGCCATTCGATGCGCCGGGGCAGGTTTCATCGCCAGCGCCGTTGGCGCTTCGGCATGAGCATGTCGGCCAGATGGTCTGTCTGGCCGTGCCGATCCGCACGCCGAACGCACAGGAGACCGACTTTGACGATGCCGCAGATTCGTTGGCGCGATTCCGGACATTTGAGGAAGATCTGCTCGACGCCAACTCGATCTCGCAGGGTCCGAAGCTGATCCAGCTGGCCGACCTGCGCCTGCGCTTGCTCACGGAGAAGGAGTTGACCAGCGCCTGGCTCGGCATGCCGCTGGCACGAGTCAGCGAGGTTCGTGCCGATGGTAGCGCCAGGCTTGACGGGACATTGATTCCACCGGTCAGCACCTTTGCTGCCAGCCCATTGCTGTACAGCTGGCTCACCGAAATTCACGGCCTGCTGCGCATGCGTGCTACTGCCATGGCCGAGCGCCTTTGCGCCGCGAGTATGCGGGGCGGGGATGCAGCGGAAGTCAGCGAGTATCTGATTCTGCAGCTGCTGAACCGTTATGAGCCAATTCTAACGCATCTGCTGGCTGCCAAGGCTGCCTCGCCGGAACTTCTCTATGTCCATTTGGCAGCGCTGTCTGGTGAGCTATCGACATTCGTGCGCACGCACAGCCGTCGACCTGTGGCGCATGCCGCTTACCGACACGATGCCCCACATAGTTGCCTGAAGCCGTTGTTCGACGACCTGCGCTTCCTGCTCAATGTGGTTCTTGAGCGTGCCGCCCAGAGGATTCAGCTTGAACTTCAGCCGCACGGCATCCGGCTGGCTGTGCTGGACCCTGCGGAGATCCAGCGCTTCACGACATTCGTGCTGGCTGTCGCGGCGCGAATGCCTGTGGATACGCTGCAGCAGCAATTTCCGGCTCAGGCAAAGGCGGGCCCGTCCGAGCGCCTGGTCGACTTGATACGGTCTCATTTGCCGGGGATTCCACTCCAGGCGCTTCCGGTACCGCCGCGGCAGATTCCGTTCAATGCGGGCTATGTCTATTTCGAGCTTGCCCGAGAGAATCCTCTCTGGAAGCAAGTTGAGAAATTTGGTGGGCTGGCGCTACATGTTGCCGGCGATTTTCCCGATCTGCAGGTTGACCTTTGGGGAGTTCGTAGCTGATGACTGCAAGGAACATGCACAATCCGGACGCATCGACGGAGTCAGGGGCCGGGCCTTACCAGGATGCTTCCGGCATCGGCATCGGCATCGGCATCGAAAACGCCAAGTTCGCCCCTGAGAAGGGGGCTGCGCTAGCGGGCGGAAGGTCCCTCTTGCTAGACGCTGCCCGCCCGCTTCTGCGAGCACTTGCCGATGTCCCGGAGGGGTTGGACGAGGAGGATGTGCCACGGCTCCAGGCCCTGTTGACACGTGAAGTGCAACGCTTTCAAAGTTTGTGCGAAAGGGCCAATCTGCGCCGCGAGCATATCCTGGCAGCGAGCTATGCCTTGTGCACGGCGCTGGACGAGGCTGCACAGAAGCAGGCATGGGGCATACACAGTTGGCCGCAGCAAGGGTTGCTTGTCAGCTTGCACGGGGACACCGAGGGCGGCACCAAATGCTTTCATCTGCTCGGTCGGCTGGTGAACAGTCCCCACGAACATATGCCGGTCATTGAGGTGTTCTATCACGTTCTATCGCTGGGATTCGAAGGGCACTATGTCGGGCAGACCGATGGTCACCGGCAATTGGACGCGATCCGCCAGCGCCTCTTCCACCTGATCAGTGGCGCACGCGAGAGCGTGCCGCGCGAGCTTTCGCCCAACTGGCGTGGCGTGGACGCAGGACGACTCAGCGTGCTACGCACGGTGCCGGTATGGGTCACGGCGTTGGTGCTGGCCCTTGCGGTCTTTGGCTTGTTCGCCTGGTACAAATACCATCTGTTGCTCCGCACGCACGATCTCGAGCAGCAGATCCTCGCCATCGGCAAGACAATGCCGCCGGAGCCGCCCAAGGCGCTGCGCCTTGCCGAGTTGCTCAAGGACGAGATCGCCCGTGGGGTCGTCAGCGTGCAGGAGGACGCCACGCGCAGCGCTGTCACCTTCCGTGGCGACGACATGTTCGGCGGCGGGCGGGCCGAGGTAAGCGGCAAGATCTTGCCGCTGCTGGACAAGGTCGCGGGGGAGATCAACAAGGTCTCCGGCAAGGTGACCGTAATCGGCCACAGCGACAACGCACCCATCAAGACGGCCAGGTTCCCCTCGAATCAGGCGTTGTCCGAGGAGCGTGCCGCGACCGTGACGGAGTACCTGGCCAGCAAGGGCGTGGCCAAGGGGCGCCTCGAAGCCATTGGCAAGGGCGATATCGAGCCACTTACCGACAACAAGACGCCAGCCGCCCGAGCGAAGAATCGCCGGGTTGAGATCGTCGTCACGCAGTAATCGGGGTCAAGGCATGGATTTTCTGAAACGTATCGGGGCGGTGCTGTGTTCCCGGCAGATGCTCGCACTCATCGGCGTGCTCGTGGTCGCGGCAGCCATCTGGTTTATCGGACCGCTGCTTGGATTCAATGGCACGCATCCGCTGGCGGGCCTAGGCGCGCGCGCCACGGTCATCGTGCTGTTGCTGGCGCTGGCGCTTTTCTGGCTGCTTGGCTGGCCGGTCTCCACCATCGGGGGCGTCGCGCTGTGCCTGCTGATCTGGCACGCGGGGCCGTTGCTTGCCGTTGGGACCAGCCATCCGCTGGCGCCGGGTTCGGTCCGCATCCTGCTGATCTCGGCGATCGTCCTCGTGTTCGTTGCGTATCTGCTGTACCTGCTTTGGCAGCGTGCACGTACGAATGAGACATTGGTCACGAGCCTGCTGAACTTTGGCGGGAAGCGCGAGGAGGTGGTCGCCGGGGATGAAGTGGCGGCGCTGAACACCGCCATCCAGACTGCGCTGCGCCAGCTGAAGGGCATGCGCGCCGGCAGCCGGATCGGTCGACTGTTCGAGGGACGGCGCTACCTCTACGAACTGCCGTGGTACATGATGGTCGGTGTGCCAAGGGCTGGCAAGACGACAGCCTTGTTGAACGCCGGGCTGCAATTCCCCATTGCCGAGCAAATGAGCGCGGCGGCTCGCGCACGGCAAGACACCGAGCAGACGAACTGGTGGTTCACCAACGAGGCGGTCCTGATCGACACGGCAGGCCGCTACACGGCGCAGGTGTCGGGTTCGGCGATCGAGCTGGCCGAATGGAAGGGCTTTCTTGGCCTGCTGCGAAKACACCGTGCCCGCGCCCCGATCAACGGTGCGCTGGTGACGATCAGCGTGGCGGACCTGCTTCGGCATTCCGCTGAGGAGCGGGTTGCCGAAGCGGCCAGGATTCGGGCGCGCCTGGCMGAACTGCGTGAGGAACTGGGCATCCAGTTCCCCATCTACGTGCTGGTGACCAAGCTCGATCAGCTTGCCGGCTTCACGGACTACTTCCAATGCCTGACCAGCGAGGGGCGGGCCCAGCCCTTGGGGTTCACCTTGCCGGTTGCGGGMAAGCGGTGGCTGCGACAGCCGGCTGTTGATGCCGCTGCGCAGTGCCGCAAGGAGATGCAGTCATTGGTGACGCGGTTGAAGGCGGGGCTGGAGGGCCGACTGTCCGAGGAGTTCGATCTGGGCCGGCGCAAGGCGCTCTACGCCTTGGAGGATGAACTCGGGAGCCTGACGGAACCGCTTGTCGCGATGCTGGAGCTGATGTTCCTGGACTCGCGGTACGACGACACCGAGCGCAATGCCATGCTGCGCGGCGTGTATTTCACCAGTGCCGCGCAAACAGAGGGGGAAGTGGTCGCAGATGCAAGCACCGTCTTCCGGGAACTGCGTGGCATTGGAAAGGCAGGCGCCCAAGCTGCTGGCGCCACCGCAGACAAGGCCACCGGCAACCGCAGCTACTTCCTGCAGGATGTTCTCCAGCGCATCATCGTGCCCGAGGCRAACCTGGTGAAGCCGAACCTGCGCTGGGAATTCCGCTTCCGCCTGCTGCGCGTGCTCGGCCACGCGCTGCTATTGGTGATCTTCCTGTGGCTGGTCGGGGCGCTCCATAACAGCTTCGGCCATAACGATAGCTATCACGACGTGGTCCAGGAGAAAGCCAAGGGGCTGGCAGCGACGGTGACGGCGTTCTACAAGAAGCCGCAGCCGGATACGATGCCCGAGGTGCTGGCTACGGCCCGCGACCTGCCCGCCTACACTGGCCTGAATCTGGCGGATCCGTCCGTCGACTGGCGGTATGGCCTCTACAGCGTGCCGCCGCTGCTGGGCGCTGCGACCCAGACCCATACGAGATTGCAGGACAACCTGCTGGTGCCATACCTGGTACGCCGGGTCGAATCCGTGCTGTCCACCGCCGTTGGCCAGCGTGACGCCAAGCAGACCTACGATACGCTGCGGGTCTACCTGATGCTCCACGACAAGGACAAGTTCAACGCGTCCGACGTGCGTAGCTGGCTGCAAAGCGACTGGGCAGTCGGCAACGGGGCGGACGCCTTCGGCGGCCGGGTGGCAGTGATCGGGCACCTGGACAGCCTGCTGGACGGCAGCCGTGCGGTGCAGTCGCCTTATGCCAGGAACGAGGCGCTGATCCGCTCGGCGCGGGAGTTTCTGGATGGAAATACTTCCGTCGAACGCCTCTACGACCGCGCCAAGGCGGCGATGATGGAGGAGGCGCCGCAGGATTTCACGCTGGTGCGCGCGGTCGGGCCGCAGGCTGGCACGGTCTTCACCCGAGCCAGTGGTGAGCCGCTGGAGCGGGGCATCCCTGGGCTCTTCACCTACGCCGGCTACCACGACCTGTTCAATGCGCGCCTGCCGGAATTCGTCGGCAAGGCACAGGCGGTTGACAGCTGGGTCATGGGAAGGGGCACGGGGCTCGGCGCTCAAAAAAAAACGCTTGAGAGCGCCGCGGGCAAGCTGACCGGCAACGATCCCCTGACGCGCGAGATTCGACGCCTGTACCTGAGCGAGTATGCACGGCACTGGGAGGAATTCCTGGGCGATATCCGGACGGTGACCGGCAACAACCTGGCCTTTGACCTGGAGATCCTGCGCAATTTCGCCGCGCCGGACTCCCCGCTGGCCCGGCTGGGCCGGGCAGCGGTGCAGGAAACCACGCTGAGCCGTCCGGTGGATCCCGAGGACAAGTCCCTGGCGGAGAAGGCGCTGTCCGCGCTGGACAAGAAATCCGACAAGGTCAACGCACTGACCGCCCGCGCCGAGGCTCGCCAGGAGCGCGAGGTGGTCGATAACCGCTTCGCCGCGCTGCGCGAAGTGGTGACTGGCCAGGCCGATGCCGCCAACCCGGGCGCGCAGGCTGCCGCCGGGAAGCCGCAACTGGATGCGATAGCCGGCATGGTTAACGCCTATTACACCAGTTTGGTAGTGGCCAACAATGCGCTGAACACCCGGAACCTGCCGCCCCCGTCAGATGCCGGGGCGCAATTGCGCATGGAGGCGGCCAAGCTGCCGGCGCCCTTCAAGGCGGTGCTGGCCGATCTGGTAGTGCAGGGCACCCGGGATGTCAACAAGGGCGTCGGCGACATCCTGATCGCCCAGATGGATGCTGTGATCGGCGAAAGTTGCCGCAGTGCCGTCGACGGCAAGTATCCGTTCACGCCGACGTCGATGCAGGACGTGGATCCCGATGATCTTGCACGCGTCTTTGCTACTGGCGGTGTGCTGGACGACTTCTTCCAGAAGGTACTGGCTCCACACGTGGATACCACTATCTCGCCGTGGCGCTACAAGTTGACCGCGCCCGACGTGCCACCGGTGGCCGGCCCGAGCCTGGTGCCGTTCCAGCGCGCCAAGGAGATCCGGGAGGTGTTCTTCCGTGATCCGGGCGCAAAGAAGATGGCCTGGAAGGTCGACCTGAAGGTCATAGAGCTCGATCCCGAAATCGTCGAGCTGAACATGGATTTCGATGGGCAGAGCCAGCGCTACGTGCACGGCCCGGTGATCCCGCTCAAGGTGACCTGGCCAGGCCCGCGCGGCGGGCAGGGTGCCGAAATCACCGCCAGCCCGCGCATCCGCCCCGACACCTCGACGTTGACCGCCAACGGCCCGTGGGCCCTGATGCGCGTGATTGCCAAGGGTAAGCTGGCCGGCTCGGCGACAGCCAGCCACTTCATGGCCGAGTATGACTTTGACGGCCGCAAGGCGAAGCTCGACATCAACACCGGCAGTCTCGCGAATCCATGGACCACCGCCCTGCTGCAGGGCTTCCAGTGTCCGGGGAGGTCGGGGTGATTACGGCACCGTCGATTTTCGGCAAGCTGCCAGCGCAAGGGGACTTTGTTCGCCACAATGCGCCCCTGGCCCAGGTGGCGATGTGGCGGAACTGGTTCGACCCCGGGCAGGCCGAAGCCCCGGTCCGGGCGCCAGCGCTTTCCATCGTCGGCCATGCGCCGCATTGGTTGCATCTGACGCCACCCAGCCTCCTGGGCCAAGCCCGATTGCGCGCGGCTGAGCCGTGTCATTTCATCCTGCGCACGCGCGGCCTGAAGTTCCCCAGCGAGGGCGGCTACCTGATTGGTGTCATGGCCGCGTCCCGAGACCGGGTGGGGCGCCGCTACCCGCTGGTGGTATGGCAGAGCGTCAGCGCCCAATGGGCCGGGCAGCTCCTCGGCGCACCGGCGCACTGGCTCACCGATCTGGTGCAGTTGGTGCATGACTACACCCGCCTGCCGGACCGAACGGGCTTGGCCGCGGCAGTCGATGCCTTGTGGGCCAACCATCGACCCGGCTGGCGGGATCGCATCCAGGTGTCGTTCAAGCGCCTGGCCGGCGCACGGAATCAGGCCGCCTCAGGGAATTTGCTCAGCGACAGCTTCACTGGGCCCGAAGCCATCCGTGACGACTGGCCACCGCACCTGTTGCGC
>NZ_JBFTSF010000221.1:0-11097 GCF_056399905.1 Cupriavidus sp. 01L46 | reverse complement strand
AGGTGTGCCAAGGCCGTATGGGGCGCCTCGGGATTCGGCGAAAAGAGCGGAAAAGAGGGACCCATGTCTGAGTATCGCCTTAAGGCGATGCGAGTTTGGGTCCCGGCCGCTCTTTTTGCCGAAGCCCGAGGGGGTAGTCGCCCCATCCGGCGCGCCTTTTTTGCCTACTTTTTTGGCAAGACAAAAAAGTAGGTCGCCGCCCCGCAGGGGTGGTGAAACGGCAGTTGCAGTTGCAGTTGCAGTTGCAGTTGCAGTTGCAGTTGCAGTTGCAGTTGCAGTTGCCCTTGACGTTAAGCAGCTGAAGTCGCAGTTTCAAACCTCCCCCAAACCCCGCCAAACCTCCCCCCGTCACCCCCAAATCACAGCCCCCAAACCCATTTAGTGTATCCTTCAACCGATATCCACCCCGCGCTCGTCGCGCCATGAACGACCCTTATCCCAGTTCGAAGTCAGCCGACCGTCCCCGATCCCTGCTCGAACGGCTCTCGGATTTCATCTCTCCGGAGCCCGACTCCCGTRCCGAATTGCTCGAGGTGCTCCAGGATGCGCATGCGCGCAACCTGATCGACGCCGACTCGCTTTCCATGATTGAAGGCGTGTTCCAGGTATCCGAACTCACCGCGCGCGACATCATGGTCCCCCGTGGCCAGATGGACACCGTCAATATCGCCGATGCGCCGGAGAGCTTCATCCCCTTCATGCGGCAGACAGCGCACTCGCGCTTTCCGGTCTATGAAGGCAGCCGCGACAACATCATCGGCATCCTGCTCGCCAAGGACCTCTTGCGGTATTACACCGATGAAGAGTTCGACCTGCGCGAGACCTTGCGCCCGGCTGTGTTCATTCCCGAGTCCAAGCGCCTCAATATCCTGTTGCGCGACTTCCGCATCAACCGCAACCACATCGCCATGGTGGTGGACGAGTACGGCGGCGTCGCCGGCCTGGTCACCATCGAGGACGTGCTGGAGCAGATCGTGGGCGACATCGAGGATGAATTCGACCTCGACGAAGACCATGACAACATCGTGCAGCTGCCCGATGGCAGTTGGCGCGTGCATGGACTGACCGAAATCGAGCAGTTCAACGAGACCTTCGGCACGCAATTCTCGGATCACGACGTCGATACCGTGGGCGGCTTGCTGAGCAACCACCTGGGTCACGTGCCGCATCGCGGCGAAGTGGTGGTGTTGCCGCCGATACGCTTCGAAGTCCTGCGTGCCGACGCCCGCCAGGCGCACCTGATGCTGGTGCGCCGCGAGGCCCCGCTCACCCCGCCCGACGTGGACGGCGTATGAAGCGCGTTGTCCAAGCATGGTCCGGCGCCGCAAGCGCCGGACGCGACGACGCGCGCGGCGTGAGCCTGCCCCGTCTGCTGCTGGCTGCCGTGCTGGGCGTGGCCCATACCCAGGCCTACGCGCCGCACACCTGGTGGTGGCTGCAACTGCTGTCGCTGGCGGGGCTGGTGGCACTGGTCGCCGATGCGCCGCGCACCCGTGGCGCGGCCGCCACCGGCTACGCCTTCGGCCTCGGCTGGTTCCTCTCCGGCATCTGGTGGCTCTATATCAGCATGCACGTCTATGGTGAGATGCCGGCGTGGATGGCGATGCTTGCCGTGCTGCTGTTCGGCGCCTTCCTCTCGCTCTATCCGGCGCTGGCCGCCGCCACGTGGCACTGGCTGACTGCCCGCCGTACGCGGACAACCTCGTTGGCACTGCTCGCGCCACTCGCCTTTGGGGCGGCCTGGGGACTGTCGGAATGGGTGCGCGGCGTGATCTTCACCGGCTTTCCGTGGCTCTCGAGCGGCTACGCCCATACCGATGGCCCGCTGGCCGGCTTCGCGCCGCTGGTGGGCGTCTATGGCATCGGCGCGTTGGCAGCGACCGTGGCCGCCTTGCTGGCGGCCGCCGTGCGCGGCTTTGCCCGTCGCCAGGATGAGCACGCCAACCCGCGCGGCATGCGTGCCGGCGCGATCGCCCTGGCGGCCGCCGTGGCGCTGCCGCTGGCCGGCACCGCGCTGGTGCCGATCGCCTGGACCACGCCTGCCGGCAAGCCCATTTCGGTGCGGCTGCTGCAAGGCAACGTGGCGCAGGACATCAAGTTCGAGCCGGTCGGCGTGCAGCGCTCGCTCGAGCTTTATCGTGACCTGATCACCGCCGCCCCGGCGGATCTGGTCGTGACGCCGGAGACGGCGTTCCCGGTGATCTTGCAGGACCTGCCGGTGGACATCGCCATCGCGGTGCGCGACTTCACCGTGGCTAGCGGCACCACCGTGCTGTTCGGCGCCGCCGGCGCGGATTCGCCAGTCGATTTCACCAACAGCGTCTTTGGCCTGGGCCCGCTGACCGAACGGCTGTACCGCTACAACAAGCACCACCTGGTGCCGTTCGGCGAGTTCATTCCTTTCGGCTTCCATTGGTTCGTGGACATGATGAAGATGCCGCTGGGGGATTTCCGCCGCGGCGGGCTGGACCAGACGCCGCTGCCCGTGCGCGGCATCCTGGTGGCGCCCAATATCTGCTACGAGGATCTGTTCGGCGAGGAAATCGCCGAGACGCTGCGCAGCCAGAAGGTGCCGGCCAATATCCTGGCCAACGTGACCAACCTGGCATGGTTCGGCGACACCATCGCGCTGGACCAGCATCTGCAGATCTCGCGCATGCGCGCGCTGGAAACGCGCCGGCCGATGCTGCGCTCGACCAATACCGGCATGACGGCCGTGGTAACGCCGGACGGCGTGGTGGCGGGACAACTGCCGACCTTCACCGTCGGCACGCTCACCGCCAATGTGCAGGGCACGCAGGGTTTCACCCCCTACGTGCGTTGGGGCAATGTGCCAGCGCTGGCGGCATGCCTGCTGGTGCTGGCACTGGCGGCCTGGCGCCGCCGCCGGCAAAGCTGACGGCAGTCCGGGCCGGCTTGCGCCGGCCCCATTGCCAGGCCTGCCGTCAGGCCGACGCCGCTACGGCCGAGACCAAGGCGGCGGCAATCATCACTGCAATGGCGACGAGATAAGGCTTGCGAGAAAGTAGCGACATGACCGGTGTCCCCGTAACTGGATTGATTCAAACGGTTGCGGCTGTTATGCACAGCTCTGCCTAATACTGTATACAAAAACACTAACGGCCAGTATCCGGCAGGCCTTTAGCACCCTTCGGTGTTTACCCGATTCGTTGCAAAACGCCGACACCACATGCCAGCCCCGCGGGCGGGATTGGACGCCCTGACCTATGCAAGGGCCGTGCCKATGGCTGGCGGCGGCAAAAAAACCGATAGAATTCAGGGTTTGGCACGATCTTCGTGAAGCGCCGCGGCAACTTTGCCGCCGCGCGGTCCACCCTTGCTTGCTGGCCTGCGTGCAGGCCCTTACTAGTCTTCGCCTATGCTGACCTTCCAACAAATGATCCTCACCCTGCAGGCCTACTGGGACCGGCAGGGTTGTGCACTCTTGCAACCTATCGATCTGGAGGTCGGCGCCGGCACCTCGCACGTGCACACCTTCCTGCGCGCGATCGGCCCGGAACCGTGGCGAGCCGCCTATGTGCAGCCGTMGCGCCGCCCCAAGGACGGGCGCTATGGCGAGAACCCCAACCGCCTGCAGCACTACTACCAGTACCAGGTGGTGCTCAAGCCGGCCCCCGAGAACATCCTGGAGCTGTACCTCGGCTCGCTGGAAGCGCTGGGCCTGGACCTTAAGCAAAACGACATCCGCTTCGTCGAGGACGACTGGGAGAACCCCACCCTCGGCGCCTGGGGCCTGGGCTGGGAAGTCTGGCTCAACGGCATGGAAGTCACTCAATTCACCTACTTCCAGCAGGTTGGCGGCATCGACTGCAAGCCCATCACCGGCGAGATCACCTACGGCATCGAGCGCCTGGCGATGTACCTGCAGAAGGTCGAGAACATCTATGACCTGGTGTGGACCGAGTGGGAAGAAAACGGCAAGACGCGCCGCCTGACCTACGGCGACGTCTATCACCAGAACGAAGTGGAGCAATCCACCTACAACTTCGAGCAGAGCAACACCGAGATCCTGTTCCGCCACTTCGCCGAGTACGAGTCCGAGGCCAAGCGCCTGATGGGTGCCGTCGAAGCCACGCAGCAGGACGCGCCGGCCGAAGTCGCCAAGCGCCTGGCGCTGCCGGCCTACGAGCAACTGCTCAAGGCCGCTCACACATTCAACCTGCTGGATGCGCGCGGCGCGATCTCGGTCACCGAGCGCGCGGCCTACATCGGCCGCATCCGCAACCTGTCGCGGCTGGTGGCCCAGGCCTACTACGACTCGCGCGAGTCGCTCGGCTTCCCGATGTGCGACCGCGAGGCCACCGCATGACCCGCACAGCGCGCAGCGCGCTATGCCGAGGCGCTGCCCTGGCGCTGCTGGCCTTGGGGGCGCATGGCGCCGCCCGGGCCACCGCGCCGATGCCGAGCCCGCAGGTGCTGTACCTGCCGGCCGACCTGTCCAATGTGTGCGAGGCCAATCCGCAGGCCCTGCAGCAGGCGATCGACCGGCACTGGCATGGCGCTTTCGGCCCGAACAACTCGCTGGACCAATGGACCCAGCTGGTGCGCACGTTCTCGTGCGATCTCTCGGGCTCCAAGGACCTGGGCTGGCACCGCGTGCCGCTGCGCGCCTATGAAAGCGCGATCCGCTACCCGCTCTCGTGGATTGAGACCGAGACGGTCAACGGGCGGGTGCGCAGGCAGATCAAGACGTACTACTCGGCCGCGCAGCTGCCGCCCAGGATCGACTTCTGGGTGAGCGGCCGCATCGACGAGATCCGCTACGACAAGCGGCTGCGCCGCCTCGATGCCCGTTTCTTCGCGCCCCGTCCCGCCCCCGGCGGCCGTGGCAGCAGCGCAGGCAACGGCACCAATGGCACCAGCGCAGACACGCAGTGCGTAGCAACCACGCTGCAATTCCGCCAGCAAAACGGCCTGTGGCTGTTGTCCGGCGTAGAACCTACTATTGCACCGCGCTGCTAAAGCGCAGCGCGTGCCACAACTTGTTGGAAACGATTCATGTCGCAACTCCTGACCGATTCGAACGATACGCTGCTGATCGAACTGCTCACCGAAGAGCTGCCGCCCAAGGCGCTGGCACGCTTGGGCGACGCCTTCGCGCAGGGCCTCTTCGCCGGCCTCTCCGAGCGTGGCCTGGTAGGTGACGGCGCCGCCGTGACTGCGTTCGCCACGCCGCGCCGGCTGGCGGCGCTGGTCACCAAAGTGCGCCGTAACGCGCCCGACCGCGAGCAGCGCGAGAAAGTGCTGCCGCTGACCGTGGCGCTGGACGCCAGCGGCCAGCCCACCGCCCCGCTGGCCAAGAAACTGGCCGCCCTGGCTAAATCGGTGGGCGTCGAGGCGATCGACTGGCAAACCCTGGAGCGCGCCTCCGACGGCAAGGCCGACGCCTTCTTCTACTGCTACACCGCGCGCGGCGCCGAACTGGGCGCCGGGCTGCAGGCGGCGCTGGACGACACCATCGCCAAGCTGCCCATCCCCAAGGTGATGAGCTACCAGCGCCCGGACGGCAGCACGGTGCATTTCGTGCGCCCCGCGCACGGTTTGATCGCACTGCTTGGCACCGAGGTGGTGCCGCTCAGCGTGCTGGGGCTGCAAGCGGGCCGGACCACGCGCGGCCACCGCTTCCTCTCCAGCGGCGAGATCGAGATCGCGCATGCGGGCGAATACGCCGCCGTGCTGGCGTCGCAAGGCCACGTGCTGGCCAGCTACGCGGATCGCCGCGAACGCATCCGCACCGCGCTGCTGGAGCAGGCGGGCGCCGACCAGGTCGTGATGCCCGATGCGCTGCTCGACGAAGTCAACTCGCTGGTGGAATGGCCGGTGGTCTATCCTTGCCACTTCGAGGAGGTCTTCCTCGAGGTGCCGCAGGAATGCCTGATCCTGACCATGCAGACCAACCAGAAATACTTCGCGCTGACCGATGCCGCCGGCCACCTGCGCAACCGCTTCCTGGTGGTTTCCAACCTGGCCACCGATACGCCGGAGTCCATCATCAGCGGCAACGAGCGCGTGGTGCGCCCGCGCCTGGCGGACGCCAAGTTCTTCTTCGACCAGGACCGCAAGAAGACCCTCGCCTCGCGCGTGCCGCAACTGGCCAACGTGGTCTATCACAACAAGATCGGCACGCAGCTCGACCGCGTGCAGCGCCTGCAGCAGATCGCCGGCCACATCGCCGACGCGCTGGCCGCAGCCGGCATTGCCGTGGAAAAGGCGGCCGCCATGCGTGGCGCCGAACTCGCCAAGGCCGACCTGCTGACCGACATGGTGGGCGAATTCCCGGAACTGCAAGGCACCATGGGCACGTACTACGCGCGCCACGACGACGAGGCGCAGAGCGTGGCGCTGGCCTGCTCAGAGCACTACCGCCCGCGCTTTGCCGGCGACGCCCTGCCGGGCAGCCCCGTGAGCCTGGCCGTGGCGCTGGCCGACAAGCTGGAAACGCTGGTCGKCATCTGGGGCATCGGCCTGTCGCCCACCGGCGAGAAGGACCCGTTCGCGCTGCGCCGCCACGCGCTGGGCATCCTGCGCATGCTGGTCGAAACCCCGCTGCCGCTGTCGATCGACGCGCTGCTGGAACTCACCCAGCAAGCCTTCGCCGGTGTTGCCGCGGTCAAGCCCGCACAAGCCGCGATCGCAGATTTCCTCTACGACCGCCTGCGCGGCTACCTGAAGGACAAGGGCTACACCACCCATGAGGTCGAAGCCGTGGTGAGCCTGCGCCCGCAGCGCCTGGACGACATCCTGGCCCGCCTGGAAGCGGTGCGCACCTTTGCCGCCCTGCCCCAGGCCGAGGCGCTGGCCGCGGCCAACAAGCGCATCACCAACATCCTGCGCAAGAACACCGAGCCCGTAGGCACGGTGCAGCCGGCCCTGCTCCAGGAAGCTGCCGAAAGCGCGCTGCACAAGGCGGTGGAAAGCGTGCGTCCGCAAGTGGATGCCGCCTTCGCCAATGGCGACTTCGCCACCGCGCTGCGCGACCTGGCACAACTGCGCGAAGCGGTCGACCAGTTCTTCAACGATGTCATGGTGATGGCCGAAGACCCGCAGCTGCGCGCCAACCGGCTCGCGCTGCTGGCCTCGCTGCACGTGCTGGCCAATCGCGTGGCCGACATCTCCAAGCTGGCCGCGTAAGCGGCCCGGCACCACAACGGGAAGCCATCATGCCGCAGACACCGCCCAAGCTTGTCGTGCTCGATCGCGACGGGGTCGTCAACCTCGACAGCGACCAGTTCATCAAGACACCGGACGAATGGATCCCCATCGATGGCAGCCTGGAAGCGATCGCAGCGCTCAACCAGGCCGGCTATCGCGTGGTGATCGTCAGCAACCAGTCCGGCATCGGCCGCGGCCTGTTCGAGATGAGCGCGCTCAACGCCATGCACGAGAAGATGCACAAGGCGCTGGCCAACCTGGGCGGGCGCGTCGACGCGGTCTTCTTCTGCCCGCATACGGCGGCGGACGGCTGCGATTGCMGCAAACCCAAGCCCGGCATGCTTGAGCAACTGGCGGAGCGCTTCGGCGTCGAGCTCAAGGGCGTGCCGCTGGTGGGCGACTCCCTGCGCGACCTCGAAGCCGGGCTGGCGGTAGGCTGCGCCCCGCACCTGGTGCTGACCGGCAAAGGCCCCAAGACCGAGAAAAAGGGCGGCCTGCCGCCCGGCACGCTGATCCACGACGACCTGCGCGCCTTTGCGCGCTGGCTGCTCACCGGCGATGGCGCCCCGCGCCAGGCCGGCTCCTGAACCCAACTCCCGTACCGATGATTTTTCTCCGCTCCTTGCTGTTCGCGTTGTTCCTCCTGGTACTGACGCCKCCCTATGCCTGCGCGTGCTTCATCGTCTTCCCGTTCATGAACGCCGACCGCCGCTACCGCTTCGTGCGCGGCTGGCCGCGGCTGGTGACCGGTGCGGCCGCGCTGATCTGCGGCATCCGCTACCGCTATGAGGGCCGTGAGCATTTCGATGCCATGCTCGACAAGCCGGTGGTGGTGCTGTCCAAGCACCAGTCGGCATGGGAAACCGTTGCCTACCTGGCCACCATGCCCAAGCCAATGTGCTTCGTGTTCAAGCGCGAACTGCTGATGGTGCCCTTCTTCGGCTGGGCGCTGGGCATGCTCAAGATGGTGCACATCAACCGCAAGGAAGGCACCCGTGCCTTCGCCTCGGCGGTGCGCCAGGGCCGCGAGCGGCTGGCCGAAGGCGCCTGGATCATCATGTTCCCGGAAGGCACGCGCACACCGTCGGGCCTGGAGAAAACGCGCTACAAGAGCGGCGGCGCCCGCCTTGCCGTGGAAACCGGCGCATGGGTGATCCCGATGGCGGTCAACTCCGGCCGCCTGTGGCCGCGCAACTCGTTCCTCAAGTACCCGGGCCTGATCACGGTCTCCGTCGGCGCGCCGATTTCGTCGGCCAACAAGACGGCCGACCAGGTCAATCAAGAGGTTGAGGCGTGGATCGAACAAGATATGCGTAGAATCGACGCCGAGAGCTACCGGAGCAGAACGCCCGCATGAAATTGCTGCGCCCGACCCCCGACTCCCCCGGTTCCCAGATGGAGCTGCCGCTGTCCGACGCCCTTGCAGGCGAAGACAGGGCGCCCGGCATGGTGCCAGGCGGGTTGGCGCCGGCGCAGCCCGACTCCCCGACGGCGCAGCCCTGGCCCCAGCCGCAGCCCAATGCACGACGGCTGCTGGTKGGCGAGCGCGCCGTGCACTACACGCTCAAGCGCTCGTCGCGCCGTACCATCGGCTTCACCGTGGACGACCGCGGCCTGTCCATCACGGCGCCGCGCTGGGTCACGCTGGCCGACATCGAGTCGGCCATTCTGGAAAAACAGCGCTGGATCTTCAACAAGCTGGGCGAATGGCAGCACCGCGAAGCCCGCCGCGTGCTGCCCACCGTGCAATGGCGCGACGGCGCCAGCCTGCCCTTCCTGGGCAAGCCCATCACGCTGCAGCTGGAGTCTCCCGCCGGCGTGCTGCTGTTCGATGCCGAGACCCGCATTCTTCATCTCGCGCTGCCCGTGCATGCCGACGAGCAGCAGATCAAGGATCGCGTGCAAGGCTGGCTGCAACACCAGGCACGACGCCTGCTGGCACAGCGGCTCGACATCTACGCGGAAAAGCTCGGCGTGCGGCATAGCGCGTTTGCGCTGACCTCCGCCGCCACGCGCTGGGGCAGTTGCACCGCCGACGGCAAGATCCGCCTGAACTGGCGTTTGATGCATTTTCCGCTGTCGATGATCGACTACGTGGCCGCCCATGAGCTGGCGCATCTCAAAGAGATGAACCACAGCCCKCGGTTCTGGGATACGGTGGCATCGATCTTTCCGGAGTTCCGAGATGCCCGCGCGCAATTGCGGGCCCACCCGCCCGAGTTGCTGCCCACGTTCTAGGCTGGGCCTTTGATTTAAAACGGGAAAATGGGGCACCTGTGCCAAGGCAAACCGATTGCTTCCATCCCGTTTAGAATAATCGACCTATCCCAAAACAATATCAGGCCTCTCCCGAAATGCGACTCCTCCACACCATGCTCCGCGTCGGCGACCTGCAACGCTCGATCGACTTCTACACCCGCATCCTCGGCATGCAGCTGCTGCGCGAGAGCGACAACACCGAATACAAATACCGCCTCGCCTTCGTCGGCTACGGCCCGGAATCCGAAACCGCCGTGCTCGAGCTGACCTACAACTATGGCGTGGAAAAGTACGAGATGGGCACCGCCTACGGCCATATCGCACTGGAAACCGATAACGCGGCAGCCACCTGCGAGCGCATCCGCGCCGCCGGCGGCAACGTCGTGCGCGAGGCCGGCCCGGTCAAGGGCGGCACCACGGTGATCGCTTTCGTCGAAGACCCGGACGGCTACAAGATCGAACTGATCGAGCGCAATTCCACGCGCGACGCCAGCCGTCCTTGAGGTGAGCACGCCACTGCCAAGCCGGCGCCCGCTCGACGGCACGGCCGTCACGCTGATGGTGATGCTGTGCCTGGCCTGGGGACTGCAGCAAGTGGCCATCAAGGCGACGGCGCCGCTGATGGGCGCGGTGCTGCAGGCGGGCGTGCGCTCGGCGGTGGCAGCCGTGCTGGTGTTCGGCTTTGCCGCCTGGCGCCGCACGCCGCTGTGGCAGCACGATGGCACGCTGGGTGCCGGCTTGCTGGCTGGTTTGCTATTCGGCGCCGAATTCTTCTGTATTTTTGTCGGCCTTGGCCACACCACGGCTTCGCGCATGGCCGTGTTCCTCTACACCGCACCCATCTTCACCGCGCTCGGCCTGCATCTGAGCGTGGCCGGCGAACGCCTGCGGCGCGGGCAATGGCTGGGCGTCGGGCTGGCCTTCTGCGGCATGGCGCTGGCCTTCGCCGATGGTATCGCCAAGCCGGCCGCGCATGGCGGCAGCACGTTGCTGGGCGATGCGCTCGGGATCCTGGCCGGCTTCCTCTGGGCCGCTACCACGGTGGTGGTGCGCGCCAGCCGGCTGGCTTCGGCTGCGCCCAGCAAGACGCTGCTCTATCAACTTGCGGTGTCCGCGGTGATGCTGCTGACCATGGCGCTTGCTGCCGGGCAGCATCTGCATGCGCGCGTCGACGGCATGGTGATGGCCAGCCTGTTCTACCAGTCCGTGCTGATTGCGTTCGCCAGCTACCTGACGTGGTTCTGGCTACTGCGGCAGTACCTGGCTTCGCGCTTGTCGGTGTTTTCGTTTTTGACGCCGCTGTTCGGGGTGGCGTTTGGCGTAGTGCTGATGCACGACACCGTGGGMATGCGGTTTGCGATTGCCGCGGTGCTGGTGTTGGGGGGGATTGTGTTGGTGAATCGGCGGGAGTAAATGGGGGGATGTAGCTGCAACTTGCAACTGCAACTGCAACTGAAAAATCAGCTTCAGATTCAAGGGCTTAACTGCAACGGCTTAACGTCAAGGTCAAAAGCAACTGCAGTTTCACCACGCCTGCGGCGCGGCGACCTACTTTTTTGTCTTGCCAAAAAAGTAGGCAAAAAAGGCGCGCCGGATGGGGCGACACCCCCTCGGGATTTCATGAAAAGAGCGGCCGGGACCCAAACTCGCATCGCCTTAAGGCGA
>NZ_JBFTSF010000220.1:0-11099 GCF_056399905.1 Cupriavidus sp. 01L46 | reverse complement strand
GTGCCGGCAATGCGATCGATGTGTCCCTGCACGGCGTGGCGGATACGCGGGCCGTGACGGTGGACACCACGCCGCCCACGGCCGTGGGCATCGCGCGCGTGGATGCATCGCCCACCTCGGGCCGCGCGGTGAGCTATACCGTGACGTTCGCCGAAGGCGTCACCGGCGTGGATGCCGCCGACTTCGTGCTGACCCGGACCGGCTCCGCAACGGGCGTCATCAGCGGCGTTACCCAGGTCGATGCGCGGACCTATACCGTGCTTGTCACCGGTCTCGGCGGCTCCGGGCAGATTGGCCTGACGCTCAATGCAAGCGGCACCGGCATTGCCGACCGCGCGGGCAACACGCTCGCGGCGGGCKCGAGCGGCGATCCGTATGAAGTGCGCTCGACCGTCCACTTGACGACGCCGGCCGCGCCGGCGCCGGTGCCCGTGCCGGGGCTGGCACCGCTGGCGCCAGTGCCATCGGCGCCGCTGATCACGCTGACCGCGCTCGACTCGGCGCCTGGCGTCGACGCGCCGACGCTCAACCCGGCCGGCAACGGCAACGGCACCGGCTTCAGCGCCGACGCCGTTGGCAGGAACCCGTTCAATGCGGATCCGCTTTCGGCCGGCAGCCTGAGCTATGCGCTGCAGGCGCCGGAAGGGCGCATGAACCTGGTCGACGTTGGTGGCGCCGGCAGCATTGGCCTGCAGGCCATGCCGGAGATCGGCAGTTTCTCGGCGCGGGCGGGCGAGGCGATCAGCATCGCGCTGCCGGCTTCCCTCTTCCGAGCGAGCGACCGCGAAGCCACGGTGACGGTGGAGGTGCGCCTGGCCAACGGGCGCCCGCTGCCGCCGTGGCTCAAGTTCGATCCGGTGACCGGCACGCTGGCCGGCAAGCCGCCGCAAGGCATGAACCAGCAACTCCAGATCGAAGTCACCGCACGGGACAGCAAGGGCAATCGCGCCAGCAGCCATCTGGACCTGAACGTGAAGGCGTCGGCCGACTCGCGCGCTGGCCTGGAGCAAGCGGGCACGCTCGCACAGGGGGACGGCAGCCATGCCGATCCGCTGGCCGCCATCCTGCAATCCGCCGCGTTGCAGCCAGCCGGCAAACCGGCGCTGGCGGTGCAGTTCGATCAGTTTGGCCGGCCCGCGCAACAGGCCGCCAATGCGGCTTTGCTGCACCACCTGCAAATGAGCCGGCAGCCGGTCATGCACGCAGCAACGCAGTCTGAAAGCCAGCCGGAGCAGGCCTAGGCCGGTAGCGAATCACGTCATGACTCACTATAAAACGCAGCAACCCCGGAAAGAGGAAAATCCGTTGTCGAACGCTATCTCTCGCCTGGTCCAACCCGGACCCAAACGGCTGGTCTGCGTGTTGGCCGCCGCCGCGATGCTGGGCGGCTGTGCCATTCAGCCCGTCGCCACCACCCTGGCCGAGCGCCAGGCCGAGCTGCCTGAACAACGCCAGGCGATGTTCCAGAACCAGGAGGCGCTGGCCGGCCCGGTCACGCTGGAAGAGGCCATGGCGCGCGCGCTGAAGTACAACCTCGACGGCCGGCTCAAGCTGATGGAAGAAGCCATGGCGCAGCGCCAGCTCGACCTGTCGCGCTGGGACATGCTGCCCCGCCTGACGGCCGACGCCGGTTACGCCTGGCGCAGCAACGAACTCGCCTCGTCTTCCAGGGATGTGGTCACCGGGCAGCAGTCCCTGGTGCCGTCGACCTCGTCCGAGCGCTCGCACTATAACGGCAACCTGAACCTGTCGTGGAACGTGCTGGACTTCGGCGTCAGCTACTACACCGCGCGCCAGCAGGCCGACCGTGTGCTGGTGATGAGCGAGCGCCGCCGCAAGGTGGTTCACCTGATGATGCAGCAGGTCAGGCAAGCCTATTGGCAAGCCGTGGGCGCGCAGCAGCTCGAAGCCAAGGTGGAGCCTATCCTCAAGCTGACGCAAGCGGCGCTGGACGACTCCCTGCGCATCGAGAAGGAGAGGCTGCAGTCACCGCTGGAAACGCTGAATTACCAGCGCCAGCTGCTCGACATCCTGCGCCAGCTCGAAGCCGTGCGCGACGAGCTTGCGCAAGCCAAGCCGCGCCTGGCCTCGATCATGAACGTGCCGCCGGGCGACGACTACACGCTGGCCGCGCCAGCGGGCTTCAGCCTGCCCAAGCTGCCGGTGGCCGCCGACAAGATGGAAGAAACCGCCCTCGTCAACCGGCCGGAACTGGTCGAGGCCGGCTACAACGAGCGCATTGGCCTGGATGAAACCAAGAAGGCCCTCGCCAAGCTGCTGCCGGGCGTGACCTTCCAGCTGGGCGCGAACTTCGACACCGACAACTTCCTGGTGAACAACGCCTGGAACAACATCGGCCTGCGCATGAGCTGGAACCTGCTCAACCTGCTCAACGCCGGCAACATCCGTGCCGCCGCCGATGCGCAGTATGAAGTCGCCAAGCAGCAGCGCCTGGCGCTGAACATGGCGGTGCTGACCCAGGTGCACGTGGCATATCGCGGCTACATCGGCTACAAGCGTGCCTTCGAGTTGTCCGGCAAGATGAACGACGTCGATCAGCGCATCCTGACGCATACGCAGAATGCCACCCGTTCCGATGCGACCGGCAAGCTGGCCGAGATTCGCGCGGGCGCCAGCGCGGTGATGTCCGAGCTGCGGCTGTATCAAGCCTACGGCGCGCTGCAGAATGCCTCTGGCCAGATGATGGCAACATTGGGCCTGGACCCGTTGCCGACCGCGGTCGGCGGCTACGACCTGCCGACCTTGCGCGCGGCCATCGCCGAGCACGAGAAGACCCTGATAGAGCCGCCCAAGGAAGCCCAGTAACCAGGCAATCGAGTAATCGAGCAAGCCGTTCATCCCGTAATCCAGTCTTACCGTCGCTCCGTAATGAAACGCTTTGCATTAAACGCCGCTGCCTGGCTGCCGCTGCTGCTGGCGACAGCAGCAGCGGCCGGTGCCGCACCCGTGGCCGCCCCCACCACGTTTGCCGGCGCCGACAAGGATGGCCGTATCCGGACCCAGCTGGCAGCGCGCGAATTCGCCACCATCTCCAGCGAGATCAACGCCAAGATCGACCGCCTGCCGTTGCGGGACGGCGATAGCTTCCGCGCCGGCCAGACGCTGGTCTCGTTCGACTGCGCGCTGTTCAGCGCGCAGCTGCGCAAGGCCGAAGCCTCCGCCGGAGCCGCGCAGCAGGTGCTGGCCGTCAACAAGCGCCTGGCGGAACTGAACTCGGTCGGCAAGCTGGAGATCGAGCAAGCGCAAGCCAAGGCCAAGGAATCGGCCGCGGAGGCCGCCTATATGCGCTCCACCGTCAGCAAGTGCAGCATCGCGGCGCCGTTCTCGGGCCGCGTGACAAAGCGCCTGGCGATGGCGCACGAGTTTGTCACGCCGGGCAAGCCGCTGCTCGAGATTGTCGATTCCAGCGATCTCGAGCTGCAGATGATCGTGCCGTCCAGGTGGCTGGCGCGCATCAAGCCCGGCACGCCGTTCACGGTCCTGGTCGATGAGCTCAACCAGTCGTTCCCGGCCAAGGTCAGCCGCATCGGCGCCAGGATCGACCCGGTGAGCCAGGCGATTTCCATCACCGGCAAGATCGACGGCAGCCAGGCCTCCTTGCTGCCGGGCATGAGCGGCTGGGCGAGTTTCCCGGAAAAATGACGCAAGGCGCCGATGCACCAACGGCGGTTGCCCCGCTGCTCGCGCTGCTGCAGCTGGAGCGCCGCGCGCGGGAAGCGCAAAGCGTGGAGGCGCTCGGGTTTGTGATGGCCAACGAGACGCTCAGCCTCGTGCCCTACCGGCAGGCGGCGGTCTGGCTGGAGAGCGGCCTGGGCCAGGTCTCGGCCGTATCCGGCCTGCCGCAGGTCGACCCCAACGCGCCATATCTGCAATGGCTGACCCAGCTCTGCCGTGGGCYGGCCCATGCCCACGCCGATACCACGCCCGTCGACGCTGGTGCCGCGCCCGCTAAAACCAGCGCGGACTGGGCAGACTGGCTGCCGGCGCATGCCCTGTGGCTGCCGCTGAAAGACCAGCTCGGCCGGCGCGACGGCGCGCTGCTGCTCGCGCGCGAAGCGCCGTTTACCGAGCACGAGCTGGCGGTGCTGGCCGAAGTCACGCATGCCTATGGCCACGCCCTGGCGGCGTTCCGGCCCGCGCAGCCGCTGGGCCAGCGGCTCAAGGCCATGCTGCGGCCGGGGCGAACCCGCCGCCGGGTCCTGCTCGGCCTGCTGGTGGTCTGCCTGATTCCCATGCGGCTCACCGTACTGGCGCCGGCCGAGGTGTCCGCGCGCGATCCGTTCCTGGTGCGCGCGCCGCTCGATGGCGTGATCGAACGCGTGTACGTCCAGCCGAACCAGCCGGTGCCGCAAGGCGCGCCGCTGTTCAGCCTGGACACGGTGGCGCTGCAGACCCGCCGCGCCGTGGCCGAGCGCGCTTACGATACGGCGCAGGAGACGTACCGCCAGTCGGCGCAGATGGCGGTGACCGACGACGAGAGCCGCCTCAAGATGGCCCAGACCCGGGGTGAGCTGGACCAGAAGGCGCTGGAACTCGACTACACCGCCAGGCAGCTGGCGCGCGTGCAGGTCAAGGCCGAGCGCGAGGGCGTGGCCGTTTTCGGCGATGTGAACGACTGGCAGGGCAAGGCCGTCACCATTGGCGAGAAGGTTTTGCTGCTGGCCGATCCGGCCAAGGTGGAACTCACCGCGCAGATGCCGGTGGCGGAGCAGGTCAGCCTCCAGGCCGGCGACACGATCACCTTTTACCCGGACGCCAACCCGACCCAGGCGTTCGATGCCCGCATCATCAGCGTGTCCTACGCCGCGGCCGAAACCGATGGCGGCGTGCTGGCCTACCGCGTGCGCGCGAGCTTTGCCGCCAAGGACCTGCCGCGGCTTGGCCTGCGCGGTACCGCGCGGCTGTCGGCCGGCTGGGTTCCGTTTCTCTATCATGCGCTGCGCCGTCCGTTGACGGTGGCGCGCCAGTGGATAGGCATTTAACGTGTTGCCCCCATTACGTCAGGACCTGACGCTGCACCCCGGTCCGGCCGACACCAGCGGCGCACCCACCTGGACCTTGCACGACCCGGCCGCCAACAAGTTCTATCAACTGTCCTGGCCGGCATTCGAGATCCTCTCGCGCTGGCCGCTTGGCGATGCGCGCGCGCTGCTCGATGCGGTGAACCGCGAGACCACGCTGACCGTGGGCGAGGACGAGCTCGAAGCGGTGGTGCAGTTGCTCCACCGGCACAACCTGCTGCTTGCGTGGCGGGCGGAAGACAGCGCGCGGCTGGGCCGCATCGCCGGCGCGCACCGCGTGAGCAAAGCCATGTGGCTGCTCAAGCATTACTTGTTCTTCCGCGTGCCGCTGGTGCGGCCCATGCCCATGCTGCAGCGCTGCGCGCCGTGGGTCGAATGGGCGTTCAAGCCGCGTTTCTGGTGGGGCGTGGGCCTGGTTGCCCTGCTTGGCCTTTACCTGGTCTCGCGCCGCTGGGATGAATTTACTCATACCTTTGCCTCCTATGCGGGCCTGCAGGGATTGCTGGGCATCGGGCTGGCGCTGTCGCTGGCCAAGGTGCTGCATGAGCTGGGCCACGCGTTTACCGCCTACCGCTACGGCTGCCGCGTACCCACCATGGGGGTCGCCTTCCTGGTGATGTGGCCGGTGCTTTATACAGACACCAACGAAGCCTGGAAGCTGATGCGGCGCCAGGACCGGCTCAAGATCGGCGCCGCCGGCATGCTCTCGGAACTGGCGCTGGCCGCCTTTGCCACGGTGGCGTGGAGCTTCCTGCCGGACGGGCCGCTGCGTGCGGGCGCATTCATGCTGGCAACCAGCACGTGGCTGCTGACCCTCGCCATCAATGCCAGCCCGTTCATGCGCTTCGACGGCTATTTCCTGCTGGCGGACTGGCTCAACATGCCCAACCTGCACGACCGGGCATTCGCGATGGCGCGCTGGTGGCTGCGGGAGCGGCTGTTCGGCTTCGCGGATCCAGCGCCCGAATCGTTTTCCGCCTCGCGGCGCCGCTTCCTCATTGTCTTCGCCATCCTGACCTGGCTCTACCGGCTCGGCTTGTTCTTCGGCATCGCGCTGACCGTCTATCACCTGTTCTTCAAGACGCTGGGGCTGGCCTTGCTGGCCATCGAGCTAGGCGTGTTCATCGTCATGCCGGTCATTCGCGAAATACTGGTGTGGCGCCACCGCCGTGCGGATATCCACTGGAACGCGCAGACCCGGCGCGCCGTGGTCTTGCTCGGCGTGCTGCTGGCCGTGGCCGTGATCCCCTGGGGCGGCACCATTCGCGCACCGGCCGTGCTCAGCGCCAGCCAGAGCCAGTCGCTCTATGCGGCCCAGCCCGGCTACGTGAGCGGTGGCGCGGTGCAAGCCGGGCAGACTGTCGCCGCCGGCCAGTTGCTGGCGCAGCTGGTCTCGCCGGAACTGGACTTCCGCCTGGCCGCCGCGCAGGCGCAGGCGCAGCAGCTGCGCTGGCAAATGGAGCAGCAGCCGTTTGCCACCAAGCTGCGCGACGAGGGCGATGTGCTGCGCCGCCGCTGGGCCGTCGCCCAGGCCGAGGTAACGGGCCTTGCCGAAGAGCGCAAGCGCCTGGAAGTGCGCGCGCCGTTCGCCGGGCGCGTGGTGGATGCCAACCTGTTCCTCGCCGATGGCGCGTGGCTGGCGCGCGGTGAACCGCTTTACCATATCGTCGGCCAGGGTAGCGAGCTCAAGGCGGAGGCCTTCATCGGCGAGCAGGACCATGCCGCGCTCACCGCCGGCAGCAGTGGCGTCTTTGTCGCCAACCTCCCGGAATTCGGCTCGGTGCGCTGCGCCGCCGCGCAGACGGACCAGGTCAACGTCGCCGGCCTGGAGCAGCGCACGCTGGCCAGCCTCTATGGCGGCCCCATCGCGGTCACGCGCAGCCAGCACAACGGGCTGGCGCCAACCACGGCCATCTTCCGCGTGCGCTTGTCGCATTGCGACTCGCTCCCACTCTCACGCGAATTGCCCGGTACCGTGCTGCTGGCCCGCCAGCGCCATAGCCTGGCGGGCGATGCCTGGACCGCGCTGCTGGGTCTGATGCAGCGCGAACGCGGCCTTTGATCGCGCAGCCCGACGCCAAATACCGGATCACGCACAGCATGCACTTCACGCCAAATTCATCGCACGACACCGGGCGCGCGCCGGGAACGGTCTGGATCACCGGGCTATCGGGGGCGGGCAAGACCACGCTCAGCCACGCCCTGCGCAAACGGATGCTGGCCGCCGGCCATCCGGTGCTGCTGCTCGATGGCGATGACATGCGCGCTGGCCTTAACCGCGATCTGGGCTTTTCGGACGAGGACCGCACGGAGAACATCCGCCGCGCCGCCGAAGTGGCCAGGCTTGCCAATCGCAGTGGCCTGTGGGTGGTGGCGGCATTCATCTCGCCGCTGCGCAGCCAGCGCCAGCAGGCACGCGAGATCATCGGCGGCGATGCGTTCGTTGAAGTGTTTCTCAGCGCCAGCTTCGCGGTTTGCGCGCAGCGCGATGCCAAGGGGCTCTATGCCAAAGCGTCGGCCGGGCAGATCGGCCAGTTCACCGGCCTGAGCGCCCCGTACGAAGCCCCCCTTGCGCCAGACCTGGAGATCGATACCGAAGTCGTCGGGCCGGAGCAGGCGACGGATTTGATCCACGAGGTGCTGGCGGCGCGGACAGCGCGGGCAGCGCCGGCATGAAATAAGAGCGTCCGCCCGAACGCCAGATCCATTGACTGGCTCACTGCATTCCACCACGCGCCGTCGATGTTAGCGGCGCACTGTAACGCATCGAACGCACATCCATGTCCTATCGAATCCAGCTCGGTAAGCCGACCGTTTCCGCTTTATCCCTGGTGATCTTTCTCAGCGCGCTCGGCGCGAAGCCCAGCGCGGCGGATTCCGGTGCCGACTCCGCGCTGGCCGCCGCTGCCGAGACGTTTTATGCCCGACGCGTGCGCACGGAGATGCTGAGCCGCGCGCGGGAGACTGGCGATGCAACGCATCCCGACATGCTCTACTGCCTTGCGAGCACGGACGATACGGCGATCGGCCGCGCCCTGGCCCCGGCCTTGCGCGTCGACCTGACGCCGGGCGAAGCCCAGGATCTGATTGCATTCATGCAAAGCCCTGCGGGAGAGAAGTTTCGCTGGGCGAAGGCATCGCTGCCCAGACGCCGCACGCTCCCGGCGCCAGTGTCCGACTGGACCGACGAAGAGCGGGATGCCGTTCGGACGTTCGCCAACACCCCTGGCGGCGTGCGAGGCATGTCAGGCCCGGATTCGCTGCTGCTCAACTCAGCGATCGAGACCTTCAAGAACGCCGTCTATCAGAAGTGCGCGTCGTCGCGGGCTCCCGCACCTGCCGAATCCCGGCCGGTCGAGATGACGATCAAAGAGACGCCGTGCTCGGCACCGCACCCCTTTTATCCGGCGTCGGCCAGGCGCTATCAGCAGTCCGGCCGGGTGGAAGTCCGCCTTTGGGTGAATACGGAAGGACTCGTCTATCTKACCGCGATTCAAAAGTCCTCGGCAATAGGGGCACTTGACCAGGCAGCCGAGGAGGCCGTGCAGAGAATGCGATGCGCGCCGCTCAGCAATAGCGCGGGCCGGGCGACGCCCTACACGGCGACCCAGCCGATCAACTTCCAGCTGGAATAGCGTCGCTGGCGCGCGAGAGCCGGAGACGCGGTGTCCATAGGCAGTGAACAACAAGGGGGCCGGGTATCCGAGCGCTCCGGCGCCATGCGCTATCACGAGGCATTCGACGCCCCGGCGTGATTGCCGGGCGTTGCGGAATCCGGGTTGACGCATTGCACCAGGAGAAACGCAGGCGGCCCATCCAGAGCTGGCGCGGGCCAGCGGCATTGTCTGGCGTGCAGGAAAGTGTATCGGTCTATCTCAGGGTTTTCCCCAATCCCCGGACAGGAGTAAATTCATGCATCGCCATGCCGCACTGGATGTCGGCGAAAGTCCCGGGCGCAGCGTTACCCCGGGGGTGTCCAGTGATCATGTCGCGCTCTGCCAGCGGCAAGCAGGATTTCATGTCGTTGGCGGAGCCTTGTGCCCGGGCGCACCCCGGTGCGCCTTCACTCAAGTCAGCAGGAAAGGAAGTGAACCCATGAGCTCCACGATCGAAGCACTGTTCCCGAAGCAACAAGGCGCCGCCGGCAGCGTCGTTACCGCGCTCAACCACCAGGAGATCGTCGTCGCCTTGTCGGCGCTGGTAGCCGACCAGCGCGTGGCCGTGCTGCACATGCTGTACCCGCGCACCGACGCGCGCACGCACCAAAGCCTCGACACGCTGGTCAGCACGCTGCACGGCCACGGCCTGCACGAGGTGGCCACGCTGGTCTCGCAGGAAGCACACTACCTGGTCTTCAAGGACCCGGCCAAGGCATGGAAAGCGTTCCAGGAAATCCGCCACGACTCGCTGGCGATCGGGGTGCACCTGTATTACAAGGGGCTCTCGGGGGACGATGCGGAAAAGTCGCTCGATGCGGACGCGCACCAGAAGGTGGACACGCCCGCGCGCCATCTCTGAGCGGCTTCGTTGCCGGCGCTGCCGCCGAGGGGATGGGCGGGGCGCTGGCCGCTGGCGGCCCGCCAGCCGATTTTCCGGCATGGAATGCCTCGCCGGGAACCCGCGTGCACGCTCAGCCGCGCCGGCCATTCAAGCTGGGATGACTAGGCATCCCTTCACGCCAACGCTACGCAACATGAATATCGCGCTTGAAAGCCCCAGGCAAGCGGAAGTCATCCTCCTGATCGACGAACTGGACGCCTACCAGAAGCCGCTGTACCCGCCGCAGAGCCATCACGGCATCGACATCGACGCGCTGTCTCAACCCAATGTTCTCTTTGCCGTCGTGCGAGACCAGCAAGGCACTGCCGTTGGTTGCGGGGCGATGGTCTTGCAGCCGGAGTTCGGCGAGATCAAGCGCATGTTCGTGCGTCCGGCGAACCGGGGCGGCGGCATAGCGATGCGGCTGTTGGCCACGCTGGAGAAAGAAGCCATGGCCAGGGCCTGCCCACGCTTTGTGCTTGAGACGGGTGTCAGCCAGCCCGAGGCGCTGGCGCTGTACGCCCGGGCCGGCTACCTGCGGTGCGGCCCGTTCGGCGGCTATGCGGACGATCCGCTGAGCGTGTTCATGCAGAAGACTGCGGCTTAGCCTGCCGATATGGAATGCGTGTAAAAAGTGGATGAATCGTGGCTTTGACCGGTGACCGGAGTATCATCGGGCCGCCTGTCACTCTTCCCACTCCCGGATGTTGCGCATTCCTGCCACCCCTCAATCTCAAACTCTCCACGTTTCCTTCGTCCCCCGATTTTCCCGCTTGCTCGGCGCCGCGGCGCTGGCGCTGGCCTGCCTCGCGGGCACGCCGCGCCCCGCGCTGGCATACGATATCGGCGCGGTGATCGACGCCATGCGCCTTAGCCGCTATGCCCTGAACGCGCCTGAGCGGCGCGTGTGGGGCACCGAGAACGCGCGCGATGCGCTGCTGGTCGGCCAGGTCGAAAACCGCTTGTTCTTCTACCGCTATGTGCGCGAAGGCAACACGTCCAGGCTGGCATTCCGCTCGCCGCCGCTGGTGATCGACCCGGGCACCTGGCGGCCGGCGCACGAGGAAAACGTGTCCGTCACCACGCCCAGGGGCGACGAGACCTTTTACTGGGTGGCCTATACCTACAACGATGTCGACGGCAAGCAGGTGAACGGCTACCTGGTGGACGCAGCCGGCGAAGCCATCACGGTGCGCGCCGACGCCAGCACCGCAACGGTGACCAGCACGCGGCCCTGGGACGCGGCGCGCCAGGCGCAGGCCATGGCCACGCTGCGCAAAGCCCTGGTGAGCTACCCCAGCCGCCTGACGGCCATGCCGGCCGACTTGCGCTTCGTGCAGCGCCCGGCGGTTGATACGCTGGCTGCCTTCCGGGCGCTGCACCAGGCAGCGCGCGCCATCCCCCGCGCGAAGACCGCGGAATTCGCCCGCGCGCTGGCGCAGTTGCGCACCTTCGTCATGGAGCAGGACTATCGCGAGATCGATCCCAAGGGCGAATACCCCGACACGCTGGTCGCCC
>NZ_JBFTSF010000219.1:0-15399 GCF_056399905.1 Cupriavidus sp. 01L46 | reverse complement strand
GCCTACATCACTGGTACAACGCTCCATGTGAATGGTGGCATGTACATGAATTGATCACCTTGTGCGGTGGCTGGATTCGAGGGAGAAGCCGGCAGAAGCTGTACGAAGTGGTTATTTTTAAAACTGATCGGGCGCAGTTCTTGCAATAGATGGCGGGGGGCATTTTTATGGCCCAAACCTGCTAAAATGCGCCCACTTTTTGTCGAACTTCCCTGGAGGGTTACATGGACAATATCGAACAACGCGTCAAGAAAATCGTGGCAGAGCAACTCGGCGTGGCCGAGGCAGACATCAAGACCGAATCGTCGTTTGTGAACGACCTGGGCGCTGACTCGCTCGACACGGTTGAACTGGTGATGGCGTTGGAAGATGAATTCGGCATGGAAATTCCTGATGAGGAAGCCGAGAAGATCACGACCGTGCAACAGGCAATCGATTACGCCACTGCACACGTCAAGGCTTAAGCCTGTCGTATCTGAATTCCGAGCCACAGAAGGCAGGCGCGTGGGCCCATGGGTCCGCTGCGTTGTTTTCTGTGGCTTTCGTCTGTTCGAAGAAGCACAATTGGATGCGTTGCGCCGGTGTCGGTGCAGCCAGTTGCTGGCCGTTGGCCGGCATCGATTCCCAATCCGGTTTTGCTTCACGTACCCGTAGGAAATCATAGTGAGCCGTCGTCGCGTCGTCGTCACTGGGCTTGGCCTTGTGTCTCCGGTCGGAAACACGGTTGCCGAAGGCTGGGCCAACCTGGTTGCCGGCAAGTCTGGCATTGCCACCGTCACCAAATTCGATCATTCCGCGCTTGCCGTGCACTTTGCTGGCGAGGTCAAGGGGTTCAACGCCGAGGACTACATCCCGGCCAAGGAAGCCCGCCATATGGATACCTTTATCCACTATGGCATTGCAGCGGGTTCGCAGGCGCTGAAGGATAGCGGCTACGAAGTGACCGAAGCCAATGCCGATCGCATTGGCGTGCTGGTCGGATCGGGCATCGGCGGCCTGCCGATGATCGAGGATACCCACGCGGAGCTGACCAATCGCGGCCCGCGCCGGATCTCCCCGTTCTTCGTGCCTGGCTCGATCATCAACATGATCTCGGGCCACCTGTCCATCATCCATGGACTCAAGGGCCCCAACCTGGCCGCGGTCACGGCTTGCACCACCGGCCTGCACAGCATTGGCCTGGCAGCCCGCCTGATCCAGGCGGGGGACGCCGACGTGATGCTGGCCGGTGGCGCTGAATCCACCGTCTCGCCGCTGGGCATCGGCGGTTTYGCCGCTGCGCGTGCGCTGTCGACCCGTAACGATGACCCCGCAGCCGCCTCCCGCCCCTGGGACAAGGATCGCGATGGCTTCGTGCTGGGCGAGGGCGCCGGTGTGGTCATGCTCGAGGAGTACGAGTCGGCCAAGGCGCGTGGCGCCAGGATCTATGCGGAGCTGATCGGCTTCGGCATGAGCGGCGATGCTTACCACATGACCGCGCCCAATATGGACGGCCCCCGCCGCTGCATGGCCAACGCCCTCAGGGATGCTGGCATCAATGCGGACGAAGTCGGCTACCTGAATGCGCACGGCACCTCGACTCCGCTTGGTGACAAGAACGAGACCGAAGCGATCAAGCTGGCCTTCGGCGATCACGCCTACAAGCTGGCTGTCAACTCGACCAAGTCGATGACCGGCCACTTGCTGGGTGGCGCGGGCGGGCTTGAGTCGGTCTTTACCGTGCTGGCGCTGCACCACCAGGTGTCGCCTCCGACCATCAACATCTTCAACCAGGATCCCGAGTGCGACCTGGATTACGTGGCCAATACGGCACGTGACCTGAAGATGGACGTGGCGGTGAAAAACAACTTCGGCTTCGGCGGTACCAACGGCACGCTTGTCTTCCGTCGCGCCTGAACCCGGCGGCCGCCGGGTGGCTTCCCCTTTGCGTTCCAGGGTTCATCCCTTGCGGTGGGCCCTGGCGCTGTTCCTGGCTTGCGAGCTGGCAACGTTCGCGTTGCTGGCCCGGCAAGGCGTGCAGGAACTGGGGCGCTCGGCGCAAAGCTGGGATCTAACGCAGTGGCTGTTGGTAGGCGGCCTGGCCGGGCTGTGCGGCTGGCTGGCCTGCCATTGGCCCAAGCTCTGGCACGGCGCCGCCTGTACCTACGGCGGCCTTGCGCCAGGGCGGGACCGTACCGGCCGGCCTGGCATCCTGGTCGACATGCCGGGYGGCAGCCGCGCGATAGCGAGGGTGGAATCCAGCTGGGAACTAGGCGAGCTGGCGCTCGTGCTGGCCCTGGAGCCGGTGGCCGGACGGCCACCACGTGTGCTGGTGGTCAATCGCGCATTTGCCGGTGCCGGCGCTTTGCGCGCCCTGAGGCGCACGATTCGGGTTGCGCGCCGCGAAGGCCCGGTGGCCGGCGAGGCCGGCTGATGCGCGGCAATTTCAACCATTCTTCACAATATGCGTTGCAACGCACTGACCGTGCGGCCCGCAACGTAGGTAAAATACAACGTTTGTCGTGAAGACGATACCAAGAGATACACTGCAGGTGAAATATTCGTGAGCGAACGCGAAGCCGATCAGCTCCTCGTTGAACGCGTCCAGCAGGGCGATAAGCGGGCCTTTGAATTGTTGGTGGTGAAGTACCACCGCAAGATCATCAGGCTCATTTCGCRTTTGGTGCGGGATTCCGCGGAAGTGGAGGATGTGGCACAAGACGCCTTCATCAAGGCGTATCGTGCATTGCCGCAATTTCGCGGCGAGTCGGCGTTCTACACCTGGTTGTACCGGATCGCGGTGAACACGGCGAAGAACTACCTGGCGACCCAGGGACGCCGGCCGGAAGCCTCCAGTGATATCGATGCCGAAGAGGCTGAAACTTTTGCGGACGGTGAGCAACTAAGAGATATCAATACACCGGAGTCGATGCTTCATACCCGCCAGGTGGCCGAGACGGTCAACCGCGCGATGGAAGCACTGCCCGAGGAATTGCGCACCGCCATCACCCTTCGCGAGATCGAGGGCCTCAGTTATGAGGAGATCGCGGAAGCCATGGGTTGCCCGATCGGCACGGTCCGGTCACGCATCTTCCGGGCGCGCGAGGCGATTGCCGATAAATTGCGCCCGCTGCTGGGAACAGCAGAGGGCAAGCGGTGGTAGCAGGTAGTGATACTTGGTGGTAAGCAGTAAATAAAATGTCGTGCGGCCAGCGTTGCAGCCTATTCCTGCATCGAAAAACGACAAAGCAGTAGACGGGATTGTCGGTTGTTCAATGGTTTTTCTAGGGGTGGGAAATGGGTCAGGCTCATAAGCAGTCGGTTCATGAAGTGGAAGCAGCGGAGCAAATCTCCGTGCTGATGGATGGCGAGCTGGCGCCGCACGAAGTAAACGCAGTGCTGGATCTCGCGAAAAGCGAGGCAGGCATGGCGAGTTGGGCCTCTTATCAATTGATTGGCGATGCCCTGCGTTCGGAAGAACTGACGCATGCCGGCTCGACCGATGATTTTCTTTCCCGGTTTTCCACTCGTCTGGACAGTGAGCCGCATGTGCTGGTGCCTGCCGTCGCCAAGGCGTCGTCGGCTCATCGCCTGCTGTTCAAGCCGTCGTGGGTGCGCCGCGTCATGCCAAGCACCGCGATTGCCGCCGCAGTGGCCGCCGTCAGCTGGGTGGCCGTGCCGCAAATGCGCGGCGCCGCCGACCTCGGCACGCCGGATGCGGTAGTGGCGCGTGTCGAGCAACCTGCAGCGCCCAAGGCTGGCGGCATCGTGACTGTCTCCGCCGATAACGCGCAGATGATCCGCGATCCCCGTCTGGATGAATATCTCCGCGCTCACCGCGTCTCGGTTGCCACCGATGCGGTAGTGCCGACCATGCGCCAAGTGGCTAACAGCGCAAACTTCTCTCAGGACAATTCGCAGGAATAATGCCGGACATGCATAAAGGATGGTCGCCCGCCAACGTAGCGGGCGCACACAGAATTAGGGCCCTTCGCAGGTCCTTTTTTCTGGCCTTGTGTCTGACTGCGGCTGCGGCAACTGCGCAGCCGCCGGACAATACGCTGGCCCGTCGCGACGCAACGGCCTGGCTCAACAAGATCCATCGCGCGGCCCAGCGCGAGAATTATGTCGGTACGCTGATTTATCAGCGTGGCAGCGTGATGCATGCATCACGTATCCAGCACTACAGTGATCTCGTCAACAACGAGTATGAACGGCTTGAGACCCTCGACGGCAAGCCGCGCGAGGTGCTGCGCCAGAACGACATCGTCCACAGCCTGATTCCCGAGGCCAAGCTGGTGGTGGTGGAGAAGCAGGAGGCCAAGGATCGTTTCCCGGCGCTGCTGGCCACCAACAAGAGCGATGTGCTCGATATCTACGATATGCGCAAGCTTCCGGGCGAGCGCGTGGCCGGTGTCGAGTGCGAGGTCTTTTCGCTCGAGCCGCATGACGCAGCGCGCTACGCCGTGCGGCTGTGGGCGGAGAAGAATTCCGGCTTGCTGATGCGTGCACAGACCCTGGGCGAGGCCGGCAAGGTGCTGGAACAGGTTGCTTTCTCGCAAGTCGATATTGGCGTGCCATCGGAAAAGCAGCGCATTCTCACGGCCATCAAGAACTCCGGCTCCTGGACTCACTATGAAGTGACCAACCATCCGGCCAATATTGCCGATGAAGGCTGGAGCATCGCGGTTCCGGTCAAGGGGTTCCTGAAGATCCGTGAGGTTCGCCGCCCGCTGGGAGAACTGCGCGCACCGCAGGCCAACCCGCGCGGCAATGTCTTCGAAGTGCTCCAGATCGTCTACAGCGATGGCTTGACCGGCCTGTCGGTGTTTATCGAGCCGGTTTCCGAGCAGCGCGTGCGCCGCGAAGGCGTCGCCTCGCTGGGTGCCACGCAGGTCGTGGTACGCCGCGTAGCCGATTTCTGGATCACCGTGGTGGGTGAAGTCCCGCCGGCCACAGTGAGGCAGTTTGCCTCGGCGGTAGAATACAAACCACCGAAGGCTCACTAGGCCGGATCGCGGCGTCGCCGCGGGCGTGAACATCGCCTGCGGGCCGCCGCCGATCGGCAACCCTGCTGCCTGTGCTTTCTTCCTCTTTTCGCTGATTTCCCGGGAGTCGACGATGTCACCAAGATCTCCAGCCTTGGCTCGGACCGTGCTCATGGCTGCCATTCTCGCCTTTGCACCCTTTGCCGCTGAGCTGAGTCACGCCCAGGCCGCCGCGCCGTCCTATAACCTGCCCGACTTCACCGAACTGGTGGAGAAGGCCGGTCCGGCTGTCGTGAACATCCGCACCACCGAGCGCGTGCGCGCGCGCGGCACGCCGGGGGGGACGGAAGATGACGAAATGGCAGAGTTCTTCCGCCGTTTCTTTGGCGTGCCCATGCCAGGTGCACCCACGCCGCCGGGTGCCCCGCGCCGTGGCCAGCCGCCGCAAGGCGAGGAGCAGAGTCGTGGCGTGGGATCGGGTTTCGTCATTAGCCAGGATGGCTATGTGATGACCAATGCCCACGTGGTTGCCGATGCGGAAACCATCTACGTCACGCTGCCCGACAAGCGTGAATTCAAGGCCAAGCTGATCGGCTCGGACAAGCGCACCGATGTCGCCTTGCTCAAGGTCGACGCGACCGGCCTGCCAAAGCTGACGCTCGGCGATTCGGACAAGGTTCGCGCTGGCGAATGGGTGCTGGCCATCGGTTCTCCCTTTGGCCTCGATAACACCGTGACCGCAGGCATCGTCTCCGCCAAGGGGCGCGATACCGGTGACTACCTGCCGTTCATCCAGACCGATGTGGCGGTCAACCCTGGCAATTCCGGCGGTCCGCTGATCAACCTGCGTGGCGAGGTGATCGGCATCAACTCGCAGATCTACAGCCGCAGCGGCGGCTATATGGGTATTTCCTTCGCCATCCCGATCGACGAAGCCTTGCGGGTCACCGAGCAGCTCAAGGCAACCGGCAAGGTCACGCGCGGACGCATCGCGGTGGCAATCGGGGATGTGACCAAGGAAGTTGCCGATTCTCTCGGCCTGGGCCGTGCCCGGGGCGCACTGGTCGGCAGCGTCGAGCCCGGTGGCCCTGCCGAGAAGGCGGGGATCGAGGCCGGTGACATCATCCTCAAGTTCAACGGCCGCGACATCGAGAAGGCGTCGGATCTGCCGCGCATGGTTGGCGACATCAAGCCGGGCACGCGTGTTCCGCTGCAGCTCTGGCGCAAGGGCGCGACGCGCGAGGTGTCCATCACCGTGGCCGAGCTGGATGCGGATGCGAAGGTGAAGGCCCGCGGCACTGGCCCGCGCGACGATAACGCCCCGCCGGCGGCCAAGCCCAATGCGCTTGGATTGATCGTCAATGAGATTCCCGACGCAAAGCTCAAGGAGCTCAAGATCAAGTCGGGGGTCGAGGTCGAGCAGGCGGATGGTCCGGCGATGCGCGCCGGCATTCGGCAGGGCGACATCATCCTGCGGTTGGGCGACAGCGATGTGACCAGCCCAAAGCAGTTCAACGAACTGGTCAAGGCACTCGACAAAGCCAAGATCGCCGCGGTGTTCGTGCGCCGCGGGGATGCCACCCAGGTGCTGACCCTGCGGCCAGGCACGATGTCCTCGCGCTGACCGGCGCTGCCATCATGGCCGATCTCACACTGTATGGCAGGAGCTACTGCCATCTGTGCGAGGACATGAAAATCGCGCTGGAGCCGCTCCGGCGCGATTTTTCCTTTGTCCTGCACGAGGTGGACGTGGATGCCGATCCGGCGGCCATGGCCCGTTTCGACGAGCTGGTGCCCGTGCTGATGGCCAGTTCTCCGGCCACCCCGGACGCGGAGCTTTGTCATTACTTTCTTGACGAAAAGCGGGTGAGGGCGTGGTTGGCCGCACATGCGGGGCCGCGGGCGCGCGAACGGGTGGGCCATGGGGCGCTAGATGGCGCATAAGTGCGCCCGGCGAAGCCTGGTTTGGCTGCGGGGCTAGCGTCGTGGTCCATTTCGCAATACGGAAGTCCTTGAAAATACGGTAAAATCGCAGTTTGGCGCAAAGTCTGCGTCACCAACCTGCGGCCGGGATCGGCGTGCGCCCCGCAGGGCGCCAGTTCCAGGCCGTTCATAATTGCTGCGCCGCCCGGCGTGCCCACGCGGGCACTTCGTGGCCTGAAACGGCGCACCCCTGAGCATCAGATGGACCATATCCGCAATTTCTCGATCATCGCCCACATCGACCACGGTAAATCGACCCTGGCCGACCGCATCATCCAACTTTGCGGAGGCCTGTCCGATCGCGAGATGGAAGCGCAGGTGCTTGACTCGATGGACATCGAGAAGGAGCGCGGCATTACCATCAAGGCGCAGACCGCCGCGCTGAGCTACAAGGCGCGTGACGGCAAGATCTACAACCTCAACCTCATCGACACCCCGGGACACGTCGACTTCAGCTATGAAGTGAGCCGCTCGTTGTCCGCCTGCGAAGGCGCGCTGCTGGTGGTCGATGCATCGCAGGGCGTGGAAGCGCAGACCGTCGCCAACTGCTACACCGCGATCGAGCTCGGTGTGGAAGTGGTGCCGGTATTGAACAAGATCGATCTGCCGTCGGCCGATCCCGAAAACGCGATCCGCGAGATCGAGGAAGTGATCGGCATCGACGCGCATGACGCCACGCCTTGCTCGGCCAAGACCGGCCTCGGCGTGCAGGACGTCATTGAGGCGATGATCGCACGCGTGCCGCCGCCCAAGGGCGATCCCGCCGCCCCGCTGCAGGCCCTGATCATCGACTCGTGGTTCGACAACTACGTGGGCGTGGTGATGCTGGTGCGCGTGGTCAACGGCACCCTCAAGCCCAAGGACAAGGTCCTGCTGATGGCCACGGGCTCGCAGCACCTGGTCGAACAGGTCGGCGTGTTCTCGCCCAAGTCGCTGCCGCGCGAGTCGCTGCAGGCAGGGCAGGTGGGCTTCGTGATCGCCGGCATCAAGGAACTGAAGGCCGCCAAGGTGGGTGACACCATCACCACCATGGCGCGCAAGGCAGCCGAGCCGCTGCCTGGGTTCAAGGAAGTCAAACCGCAGGTGTTCGCCGGCCTGTACCCGGTGGAAGCCAACCAGTACGAAGCGCTGCGCGAATCGCTGGAAAAGCTCAAGCTCAACGACGCGTCATTGCAGTACGAGCCCGAGGTGTCGCAGGCGCTTGGCTTCGGCTTCCGTTGCGGCTTCCTGGGCCTGCTGCACATGGAGATCGTGCAGGAGCGCCTGGAACGCGAATTCGACATGGACCTCATCACCACCGCACCGACGGTGGTGTACGAGGTCGACATGCGCGACAAGACCAAGCTGATCGTGGAGAACCCGGCCAAGATGCCGGACCCGAGCCGCATCGAGAACATCCTCGAGCCCATCGTCACGGTCAACCTGTACATGCCGCAGGCCTACGTCGGCTCGGTGATMACGCTGTGCACGCAGAAGCGCGGCACGCAGATCAACATGAGCTATCACGGCAAGCAGGTGCAGCTTACGTATGAGATTCCGATGGCGGAAATCGTMATGGATTTCTTCGACCGGCTGAAGTCCGTGTCGCGCGGCTACGCCTCGATGGACTATGAGTTCAAGGAGTATCGCGCTGCCGACGTGGTCAAGGTGGACATCCTGATCAACGGCGACAAGGTCGATGCCTTGTCCGTGATCGTGCACCGTTCCAACTCGCAGTACCGTGGCCGCGAAGTCGTGTCCAAGATGCGCGAGATCATCCCGCGCCAGATGTACGACGTAGCCATCCAGGCCACCATCGGCGTCAACATCATCGCGCGCGAGAACGTTAAGGCGCTGCGCAAGAACGTGCTTGCCAAGTGCTACGGCGGCGATATCTCGCGCAAGAAGAAGCTGCTGGAGAAGCAGAAGGCGGGCAAGAAGCGCATGAAGCAAGTGGGTTCGGTCGAGATTCCCCAGGAGGCCTTCCTCGCGATCCTGCAGGTGGGCGACAAGTAAGCCGGCTGGCCCGCGCCGGCACTGCCGGCAGGCTTCTGGCAGTGGTTGACGCGGACTCTATCAAAACAACACGACGATCTAGCCGACATGAATTTTGCACTGATCCTTTTTGTGCTTGTGGTTATTACGGGCATTGCCTGGGTGGCCGACAAACTGGTGTTCGAGAAGCAGCGGCGGCTTTCCGCCCAGTCCGCGCTGGCCGAGTTCGATGCGCGCAAGGCTGATCTCCAGGGACGCTACGGCGTCGGCGAGATCGACACGTCGCGTAGCCGCCTCGCCGAGGAAAAGCTGCGCCAGCCTTGGTGGCTGGAGTATTCGGCAAGCTTCTTCCCGGTGATCCTGGCCGTGTTCGTGCTGCGCTCCTTCGTGGTCGAGCCGTTCAAGATCCCGTCCGGCTCGATGATCCCGACGCTGCTGATCGGTGACTTCATCCTGGTCAACAAGTACGACTACGGCATCAGGCTGCCGGTGGTGAACAAGAAGATCCTCTCGGTCGGCGACCCGAAGCGCGGCGACGTGATGGTGTTCCGCTACCCGAAGGATCAGTCCCTCGACTACATCAAGCGTGTGATCGGAGTGCCGGGCGATGTGGTGAGCTACCAGAACAAGCGCCTGACCATCAATGGCAAGGCCGCCGATTACAGCCCGCTGCCCGATTACCTGGATGAAGAGCGGCTTTCGTACTCGAAGCACTTCCGCGAGAAGCTGCCCGACGGCCCGGAGCACGGCATCCTCAACGACGCCGACCGGCCGCCGTTTGTCTCCGGCGCGGACCCCGATTTTCCGTTCCGCGAAAACTGCACTTACAATCAGCAAGGGCTGACCTGCAAGGTGCCGCAAGGTCACTATTTTGTGATGGGCKACAACCGCGACAACAGCCTGGATTCACGTTATTGGGGCTTCGTGCCTGATCAGAATATTGTCGGCCGGGCATTCCTGATCTGGATGAACCTCGGCAATATCGGACGCGTGGGGGCGTTCAAGTAAGCCTTCCGCGGCGCGAATAAATCACTCCAGTCAAGCGAGGGAAAGCGCAACATGGGTCAACAGGGTCAGAAAGGTCAGAAGGGCCAGGCTGGTCAAACGGCACTGGCAGAACAAGCAGAGCAATCGGATCAATCGCGCCGGGAGGTTGGTTCAAAGAGGGGGGGGGCGCGTCTGGCGGGGCGGTACAAGGTGCGCGGATTCTCCCTTGGCAGCTTGCTGATCGTCATCTTGATTGTCGKAGGCATCGTGATCCCGGCGGTCAGGGCGATCCCAAGCTTGCTGGAGTACTTTTCGGTCAAGCGCGCCATCAGTTATGCCAAGCAACAGGCATCCAACAAGCGCGAAGTGGCCGATTATTTCGCCAAGCAGGCACAGATTGACCGTATCACCGCTGTGCGCAGCGACGATCTGGACATTCGCGAGGACGACAACGGCACGATCCGCTCGGTGGGCTTTTCCTACCGTAACGAGGTGCCGTTATACGGCCCTCTGAGCCTTATGATTACCTATTCGGGAACGCAGTACTGACATGAACCTCGATGCCTTGCAGCAACGCCTCGGCTACCGCTTCAGCAAGCCAGAATTGCTGCAGCAGGCGCTGACGCACCGCAGCCACAGTGCCTTGCACAACGAGCGCCTGGAATTCCTGGGCGATTCGGTGCTGAACTGCGCCGTGGCCGATATGCTGTACGGCATGTTCAGCAAACTCGACGAAGGCRATCTCTCCCGCGTGCGCGCCAACCTGGTCAAGCAGCAGGCGCTGTATGAAATCGCCCAGATGCTGCAGTTGTCCGAGGCGCTGCGCCTGGGCGAGGGCGAACTGAAGAGCGGCGGTTTCCGCCGCCCTTCGATTCTTGCCGATGCGCTGGAAGCCATCGTCGGCGCCGTATTCCTCGATGCCGGCTTCGAAGGTGCGCGCACACTGATCCGCAAGCTCTACATCCCCATTCTCGAGCAGGTGGATCCGCGCACGCTGGGCAAGGATGCCAAGACGCTGTTGCAGGAGTACCTGCAAGGCCACAAGATAGCCCTGCCGCAATATAACGTGATCGCCACCTGCCCCAGTTGCTCAAGCGCAGCCGGGCCGAGCGCACCGGCAAGACGCGCAAGCAGCCGGTGCCGCCCGATCCCCAGTTGTCTCTCAGGTTGAAGGAATGACCGAATCTACCAATCCGCAGCAAGACGCCGCGGGTACCCCAAGCGCAGCCTTTCGTTGCGGCACCGTGGCTATTGTCGGGCGTCCCAACGTCGGCAAGTCCACGCTGATGAACGCGCTGGTTGGCCAGAAGGTCAGCATTACCTCCCGCAAGGCGCAGACCACGCGCCACCGCATCGTTGGCATCCAGACCACCGGGGACGCCCAGTTCGTCTTCGTCGATACGCCGGGTTTCCAGACCCGCCATGCCAGCGCGCTGAACCGCTCGCTGAACCGTGCCGTCACCTCGACCCTGTCGTCGGTGGACCTGGTGCTGTTCGTGGTCGAGGCCGGCTACTACGGCGCCGACGACGAGAAGGTGCTGTCGCTGCTGCCCAAGAAAGTGCCGGTGCTGCTCGTCACCAACAAGCTGGATCGCCTTGGCGCGGACCGGGCTGAGGTGATGATGCCCTTCCTGGAAAAGATGGGGCACCAGTTCCAGTTCGCGGAAGTGGTGCCGATGTCGGCCAAGACGCACGATCACATCGAACGCCTGCTCGCCATCATCCGGCCTTACCTGCCGGAAGGCGAGCCGATGTACGACGCCGACTCCATGACCGATCGCAGCGAGCGCTTCATGGCCTCGGAGATCATCCGCGAGAAGGTGTTCCGCTGGACCGGCGACGAGTTGCCCTACACCAGCACGGTCATCATCGAGAAATTCGAGACCGAAGGCCGGCTGCGGCGCATCTTTGCCACCATCCTGGTCGAGCGTGACGGGCACAAGGCCATGATCATCGGCAACAAGGGCGCCAAGCTCAAGACCATTTCCACGGAAGCCCGCATCGACATGGAGAAGCTGTTCGACGGCAAGGTCTACCTGGAGATGTTCATCAAGGTCAAGAGCGGCTGGGCCGACAACGAAGCTGGATTGCGCGCCTACGGCTATGAGTGATAGAGCGGGCGGGCCTGCCCTGAAGGCCCGCCGCATTGACCCGGTAGTGGAAGAAGCCGCCGAACTGCTGGGCAGCCATGCCGTGCCTGGCATGGCAGTGGCGGAGCAACGCGCGATGATGGATCGCGCGTTGCGCATTGTGCCGGCGCGCACCGAGCTGCGCGTCGCCAACCAGCCCGGCTTCGTGCTGCACGCCTGGCCTTACCGCGAAACCAGCCTGATCCTCGACGTGTTCACGCGTGACCACGGGCGCGTCGCCATGGTGGCCAAGGGTGCCAAGCGGCCGCATTCGGCGCTGCGACCGGTACTCCAGCATTTCCAGCCGATTTCCCTCTCATGGAGCGGCCGCGGCGAGGTCAAGACGCTGACGCGCGCGGAGTGGGTTGGCGGCATGCTGCCGCTGGCAAGCGACGCGTTGCTCTCGGGTTTTTATCTCAACGAATTGCTGCTGCGCTTTTGCGCCCGCGAAGACGCCCACGTTACCCTGTTTCGCCAGTACATGGCCACGCTGACCCAGCTCTCGCACGGCGAGCCGGCCGGACTGGTGCTGCGCGGCTTCGAGCGTGTGCTGCTGCAGGAAACCGGCTTTGCGGTGGCTTTCGATGAGTGCGCCAATTCCGGCGAGGCGGTCGAGCCGGCGCTGGACTATGTCTACCAGCCCGAGCGGGGCGTGCGTCGCGCGMAGGCCAGCGATCCATCATCCTGGCCTGTGGTTTCGGGGCAGACGCTGCTCGACATGTCGCAGGACGACTATAGCCGTACACAAACTGTCACGCAAAGTCGCGCCCTGATGCGCTTCCTGCTGCATTATTATTTGCAAGGCGCGCCGCTGAAGACGCGCCAGATCTTGATCGACCTGCACTATCTCTGATTTATTTCTGAGCCTTTAGAGCCCACCCGCATGATCTTCCACGCGCATCCCGGCGTCATCGACCTTGGCGTCAATATCGACCACGTGGCCACGCTGCGCAATGCGCGCGGCACGGCCTATCCCGATCCGATCCAGGCAGCGCTGCAGGCCGAGCAGGCCGGCGCCGACCTGATCACGCTGCACCTGCGCGAAGACCGCCGTCATATCCGCGACGCCGACGTGCACGCGCTGCKCCCGCTGCTGGCCACGCGCATGAACCTGGAGTGCGCGATCACCCAGGAAATGCTCGACATCGCCTGCGGGATCCGTCCGCAGGATGTCTGCCTGGTGCCCGAGCGGCGCGAGGAAGTCACCACCGAAGGCGGCCTGGACGTAGCCGGGCGCTTCGAGCAGGTCAAGGCCGCCTGCCGCCAACTGGCCGACGCGGGCATTCGCGTCTCGCTGTTCATCGATGCGCAGGTCGAGCAGATCGAAGCCGCTGCCGCTTGCGGCGCGCCGGTGGTGGAACTGCACACCGGGCGCTACGCCGATGCGCATTCGGCCGAGGAGCAGGCCACCGAGCTGCGCCGCGTCGCCGAAGGCGTCGATGCCGGCGTGCGGCTTGGCCTGGTGGTCAACGCCGGCCACGGCCTGCACTACACCAATGTGCAGCCGGTGGCCGCGCTGCATGGCATCAAGGAACTGAATATCGGCCACGCCATCGTCGCGCATGCGGTCTTTGTCGGCTGGCAGAACGCCGTTCGCGAGATGAAGGCCATCATGGTCGCCGCGCGTCTGGGCACCACCTATCCGCGCCCGGACGCCGCAGCGTGATCTACGGCATCGGCACCGACATCATCCAGATCGATCGCGTGCAGGGCGTGATGGAGCGCACGCGCGGCCGGTTTGCCGAGAAGGTGCTCGGCCCGCAGGAACTCCAGAAATACCACGCCCGCAAGGCGCGCTCGGAAAAACGCGGGCTCGCTTTCCTGGCCACGCGTTTCGCTGCCAAGGAGGCCTTCTCCAAGGCGATCGGCCTGGGCATGCGCTGGCCGATGACCTGGCGCGCGATGGAGCTGCTGAACCTGCCCTCCGGCGAGCCGTATCCGCATTGCCACGGCGAGCTCGACGCCTGGCTGCGGGAGCGCGGCCTCGTGGTGCGGGTCAGTGTCAGCGACGAACACGATTATGCGGTCGCTTTTGCGATTGCCGAGCCGGGCGGCGGTGGCGTCAGCCCGCCGCTCGCCTCCCAGCCTAGTGAAGAATCCAAATGATCAAGAAGATTTCCGGTAAACGGCCGGGTCCGGTTGTACTCGATGTCAAAGGCAAGCAGCTCGATGCGGACGATATCCGCCGCATCTCTCACCCGCTGACCGGCGGCGTGATCCTGTTCGCGCGCAACTTCGAGTCGCGCGCGCAACTGCAGGCACTGACGCACGAAATCCGCACCGTGCGCGACGATGTGCTGATCTGCATCGATCACGAGGGTGGCCGGGTGCAGCGCGCCAAGACCGATGGCTTCACGCACCTGCCGGCGATGGCCCGGCTTGGCGCGTTGTGGGACCAGGACGTGCTGGCGGCAACCAAGGCGGCCGTTGCCTGCGGCTACGTGCTGGCGGCCGAGTTGCGYGCCTGCGATATCGACCTGAGCTTCACCCCCGTGCTCGATCTGGACTACGGGCTCAGCGCCGTGATCGGCGACCGTGCCTTCCACGCAGACCCGCGTGTGGTGACCATGCTCGCCAACCACCTGACCCACGGCCTGCTGCTTGCCGGCATGGCCAATTGCGGCAAGCACTTCCCGGGGCACGGCTTTGTGGCCGCGGACTCGCACGTGGCCGTGCCGGTGGACGAGCGCGGCCTCGACGAGATCCTCTCGCAGGATGCGCGCCCCTACGAGTGGATGGGGATGACGCTGTCGTCGGTGATGCCGGCGCACGTGATCTACCCCAAGGTCGACCCGCACCCGGCCGGCTTCTCGCGCTACTGGCTGCAGGACGTGCTGCGTACCCAGTTGGGCTTTGAGGGCGTGATCTTCAGCGATGACCTGAGCATGGAAGGGGCCAGCGTGGCAGGCACGGTGACCGAGGCCGCGCGTGCTGCCTTGGGCGCCGGATGCGACATGGTGCTGATCTGCAACCATCCGGAGCGGGCCGACCAGTTGCTGGATGAGCTCGATGTGCGTATCGGCAAGACCTCGCAACGCCGTATCCGCCGACTGTTCGGGCGCCGCAAGCCGCTGGACTGGAACAAGCTGATGCAAGAGGCGGAGTACGCCGCCGCCATGGGCGTGCTCAAGCGCCACGGCCTGATAGCCTGACGCTGCATTCGCCGAGGGCCGGTAAGTCGCAGGGAAAAGAAAAGGGCASCCGAAGSTGTAATGCCGTTCAGTTAAGAGCTGAACGGCATTTTTGTATGTAGCGTCAGAGGAAGTTGTAAACGCTGCGCCGAAGTGTTAACTTTCGGGCGCGATGCTTTCCAGTCACCTGACCTTCCTGCTCGAAGCGCAACAGCCGGCCGACTTGAG
>NZ_JBFTSF010000218.1:0-11123 GCF_056399905.1 Cupriavidus sp. 01L46 | reverse complement strand
GAACGAGAGTGCGCATGATGGCCTGGCGCTGCAAGAGCAGAGAAACCTTACCGAGGCAGATGCCGTCAGCGTGCTGGTGGAGAAGCTCAGCAAGCTGGTCGCAAGCTTGAAATGGCTTGCAGCGCTTGTTGCGCTCTTGGTCATCGTTTTCGCATTTAAAAACCGATGATCGAGTGGACCCATACGGCACGAAGACTGGGGCCACAGGCGCAGGGTTAGTGCCACGCGGCGAGAGCAGCGGGGGTCGGGCGATCCCTAGGCTAACAGTGCATTGCTTGCCATTGCGGAGGAATGACGTGTGGATACAAAGGCCTACTGGGGCTCCCCTTGATACTGGGGGTCGCTTCAAAAAACGGACAATATTGCCCGCTGAGATTTCGGGAACCCTGCCAGAAGCTGCCTACCGGGCGGCAAAGGCCTGATCCATCTGGCGTGCCCGCTTCACCTCATCGCTTTGCAGGTAGATCGAGGTGGTGGCCACCGACGCGTGGCGAAGGTTATCGCGCACGGTGGTCAGCTCCGCGCCACGGGCCAAGGCATGGGTCGCGTGCGTATGCCGCATCCAGTGGGGACTGGCCCGATGCAGCTTTTCCGCGACTGTCGGGTGATCGCCGGCGAGGATGTCCGCAGCCTGGCCAAAGAAGCGCCGCATTACCGTCCACAGGCGGGTGCCGGTGATGCTGGTTGCGCTGTCCTGCTCCAGGCTGGCGATCAAGGGCGTCTTGGGATTCCAACGGGCTGGCGTCACGGGCAGGCCGCGCTGCACGAGATGCTGATCGAGGGCCGTTCGCGCAAGCGGTGGTAACGCCACTTTTCCAGGCCGACTGCCCTTACCGATCAGGTGGAGCCAGTCGGCCCGATATCCTTCATTCATCTGCATGGCAAGGGACGCAAGCAGCGGTCGCTGCCGTTTTGGAAGAGCACAGCCCGAGATGTTCGCGACTGGCTTGGCCGTAATCCGCAGCTGACCGAGCGATCGCCGCTGCTGCCCACACGTCAGGGCAATGCAATGAACCGAGCCACGGTCTGTCAGCGGCTGAAGCTGGCGACCAAGGCAGCGTCGGATCGGCATCCCGAACTCGCTAACGTCAAGGTATCCCCGCACCGCATCAGGCATTCGACCGCAATGGCGATGCTGCAGTCCGGTGTATGGCCCACTGAGATTGCGTTGTGGCTCGGTCACGAGAGCCCGACGACGACGCACATGTACGTCGAGGCGGACCTCGAGATGAAGGAACGCGCGCTCGCTCGATTGAATCCGCCAGATGTGAAGCGAGCTCGGTACCAGCCACCCGAGACGCTTCCGCGATTCCTGAAGTCGCTGTGATTATGTGAACCAAATGGAGGACACGCCGCGCTTCCAACCGAGCGCGGCCCCTCGCTCGTCTCAGCCGGATTTACATAAAAACGCTGTTCGCATTAGACGCGTCATGTACATAAGACCATAGCGCGTCGAACTACACGTACATCGAGGCGACCTGGTCCCAACAACTGCCCGACTGGATCGCCAGCCATGTGGTGCCCTGAACTTCTTCGGCGGTTGCACCGAGTTGTGGGTGCCGGACAATCGGCGCAGCGGCGTGACCAAAGCGTCGCGCTACGAGCCGGACCTTAACCCGACCTATCAGGACCTTGCCAACCACTACGGCGTGGCTGTGCTGCCGGCCCGCGTACGCCGCCCCAAGGACAAATCGAAAGTGGAGAATGCGGTGTTGGTGATGTCGCGCTGGGTGCTGGCGCGCCTGCGCCATCAGCGCTTCTTCAGCCTTGGCGAACTGAACCGCGAGATGCGTGCCCTGCTGACCGCCCTGAACCAACGCCCGTTCAAGAAGCTGCCCGGCAGCCGCGCCAGCGCCTTCGCCGAAATGGATCAACCAGCCTTGCGCCCCTTGCCAGGACAGCCCTATGAGTACGCCGAGTGGAAGCTTGCCCGAGTCGGCGTTGACTACCACGTCGAGGTCGACGGTCACTACTACTCGGTTCCTTATCAACACGCACGCGAGCAGGTCGATGTGCGCGTCACCGGAGCGACGGTCGAGATCTTCCGCCACGGCCAGCGGCTGGCCAGTCATGCCCACTGCGCCTTCAAGGGCCGGCACACGACGGTTGACATGCATATGCCGCGGACCCACCGCGAGGTCGCAGGCTGGAGCGCGGAGAAACTGACCAGCCGGGCTACTGCCATCGGCCCCCGCTGCACCACGCTGGTCGAACGCTTGTTGCGCCAGCGGCGCCATCCGCAGCAGGCGTTCCGCAGTTGCCTGGGTGCGCTTCGGCTGGGACAGGAGTTCGGCAACGCGCGCCTCGAAGCGGCCTGCGCGCATGCGCTCAAACTCAACACCGTGAGTTGGAAGAGCCTGCAATCGATCCTCAAGAATAGCCTGGACTTGCAGACCCCGCCGGGCGCGCAACGCACGCTCGACCTGCCGGAGCACGAGAACCTGCGCGGCGCCCACTACTACCAATCGAACTCCATCCTGCACTGAAGCGCCAACGAAAGGAAAATGATGCTGCACCATCCCACCTACGACAAGCTGAACAAGCTGCGCCTGTTCGGCATGGCGCGCGCCTTGCACGATCAGGGCAGCCTGGACCTTGATCACCTCGGCTTCGAAGAGCGCCTCGGCCTGCTGGTTGACCGCGAGGCGACCGAGCGTGATGGGCGGCAGTTGGCTTTGCGCCTACTGCGCGCCAAGCTCAAGCCGAATACGGTTGCCGAAGACACCGACTACCGCCACGCACGAGGACTGGACAAGCCATTGTTCCAGCGCCACTGGCCGGCCAGTGGCTGTCTGAGAAGCAGAAGGTGCTGCTGACCGGCCCGACGGGCGTGGGCAAGACTTGGCTCGCTTGCACGCTGGCCCACCAAGCGTGCCGTCAGGGCTACAGCGCCTACTACGTGCGCTTGCCGCGCCTGCTCGACGAACTGAGCATCGGCCGAGCCGACGGCCGTTACACCAAATTGCTCAAGCAGTTGGCCAGAATTGACGCCTTGGTGATCGACGACTGGGGTCTGGCTGTCCTCGACGATGTGCACCGCCGCGATCTACTGGAGGTGCTCGACGACCGCCACGGCGCCCGTTCAACCATCGTCACCAGCCAATTGCCGATCGATCACTGGCACGCCGCCATCGGCGATGCCACATTGGCCGACGCGATCCTCGACCGGCTCGTCCATAACGCGCATCAGCTCACGTTGAAAGGTGATTCCATGCGAAAAATGCGCGTCCGTTTGACAGCGCAGACTGACCAGGAGTAAAAGCCGAACTTCGACCCCGCGTCGCTGCGCCCGTAGTGTCCAGTTTGGCCTGGAACGCGTGCCCAGTTTGCGTTGGAACAGGTGCCCAGTTTGCGGCGGAGCGGGTGTCCAGGTTCGGCGGAATACGCAGACGGGAGCGACACGCGGTGCTTGGGTCCAGCAGGACCAAATCATAGACGCCCCCCTGGGGGAAAGACCGTGCTGTCAGTACATGGCTTCGGCGGTACATGGCATGGGGTTAGGCGAAAGGGGAGCCCGCGGCCGCGGCGACCGGTATCGAGGAGAGGTCGCGGACGAGATGACTAGATTCCTCGAGCCAAAGCGCGCGGTCTCCCATAATCTTCGCGTTGCATTCTATTCTGCTTAGACTATGAAGGATGAAGCAGAGGATGTGAGATGGGGGTGACATGCACGCGAGTAAGTTTGCGCGAGGATATCTGGAATTAGCTGGCATCCTGGCGGTGGCAGCTGGCCGGACCGTTCAACGCGGCGAAGGACCAGCGAAAGGTGACCTAGTCACGGCTCATGGCGAGTCAGACCCCTCAGTGAAGTTCAACTTGCTCATCATCGAATCGAACGCACCGGGCGAGTGGCTTGCAGAGGTCTTTGCCATTGGATGCGGGCTCGAGTCGTTGACCACGTTTGACGGCGTGGATCTCGGGGACAAAGTGCCAATCTTGCTGGACGAGATTTCGGGAATTATTAGGCGTAGCCGGGCGCAATGAGAGCACCTGAGGGATTTCGGTTCCCCTCCGGCATTCTTCGGCTTGGCCACGTGCTCGGTCCGAAGTCAAACACGCATCGGCGGAACGAGTTCGCATGCGCTTACGCGGACCATAACCCATTTGCAAACGTCGCCTTCGCCGCTGCGCAGTTCGTTCATCCGAGCGTGGTGGTGACCGACTGGATCATGCCGCATGCCGATGGCGCGATGCTTTGCAAAATGCTGCTACGCGAGCCAAGCCTTAGCGCCACGCCAATCGTGATCTCGACCAGTTGCAAGCTACAACCCGTGATCGCCAATCCGACCGTCCGCTACTGCCCGAAACCCTGCCTGCCCGACGATGTGGTGCGGGCCGTTCGTGACCTCCTTGGCGACGCGGCCTTCCCATGTGTGTACGACGCGCTGCAGTCTTGAAACTCTCCCCGAGGGCTGATCTGGACGATGACAGCTGGCGGCAATACTGGCGGGACCGATACCCGCCGGCGATTACTTCTGGCTGGCCTGGCCGCTCTTGGTCGGGCTTCCGGGCGTACCCCAAGACGCAGAACGCGAGAGGCCGGCCCCCCCAATTTGGCAAGGCTTCGACCCAACTGGCCAGCACCAGCAGTCCAGGGTTTCTCGACCCATGCCGCTGCTCCCGGCATTGCGCACCTGAGCGTGACAGCCATCCGGACATCCCAGCGACTCTCGCCACGGCGCGGCTTATAAGCTCGGCAGTCCTGCCAAAGGCAGAAAATATCGTGAATAACATTCACGGGGTCCCGCGCAAGGACGGCCGGGAACGTCACCAAGGAAGGCGCGAGATATGCGGAATCGCATCCTCCTGCGCAGGGGAAGGCAACAGTAGCGCACGGCGTGCACGACACAGTCGTAAAGCGGCAGCCTAGCCTATCTACCACACACAAGCGATCCGCCCGCCTGACCAACGGGTCCGCCAATGCTGCTGGCGGAGCACACGGCGCTGCAGGCGGAAGCCGTCGGGTTGCTGAGGCTGGCATGGCCGCTGCGACAAGCGAAATAATTTCGTAACAATGGTTGGGACACGAGGGGCGARACCTAACATTATAAGAAKGGAGGAAACCCTCCTGACAGGCTGCCAAGGGACCGTCCGCAAGCGAAGCGGGCGATGGTGTCTCAAGGGTGACCTCAGGAACTGTGACTAACCTCAGGTTCTTAGTGAGACGACCATGAACTATGAAGAACGCGATACTTATGGCATGTATAAAGGCAACCGCGCCGAAGGGCCTGGTCCCCACTTGATGGGTGCCGACACCCTGGTTGGGAACGACGTCTACAACCACAAAGGCGAGGATCTGGGCGACATCAAGGAAATCATGTTGGATATGCGCACCGGAAGAGTGAGTTATGCGGTGTTGTCATTCGGTGGGTTCCTCGGCATGGGGGAAAAGCTGTTCGCCGTGCCATGGAATGCATTGACGCTCGACACGGCGAACAAGCGCTTCGTGCTAAACGTGGAAAAGGATAGCCTTGAAAGAGCACCGGGATTCAATAAGGACAAATGGCCAGATATGGCCGACCAGTCCTGGGCGATACAAATCCATTCGTTTTATGGCACTCAACCGTATTCAGACGAACCGCGCATATAACCTAATCTGCTGCCTCGTCCGCGCGGCTTCTTAAGCGCGGACTGGCAAGCGCAGGTAATTGTATCGGCTGCTCGAACGTTGCTTGCCCTACCTCCGTCACCCTCCAATCAGTCATGCCCAGAAGCTTCGCGTGAGCTGTCGCTTCAGCGGGCTCTGATACGAGGCGTTCTTTGGCCAAATTCAGTTTTTTCGCACGACTCCAGAAATTAGTCAACGTCAGACGTGGGAGAGGCAGCGTGAAATGCCGGACTGGAATGGACTGGCTACGGCGAGCGGTCAATGCCAGGCAGAACTTTTCGTTGCGATAGTGGTTGATTCCTCCCAGGCGACGGGCATGTCACGAGCTGACCGGGTACGCCAACCATTCATCGGTGCCGGTTTGCAAGTGCCCTGCGCCAGGCACATATTTTGCGGGTTGGACCATGGCTCAAACGGTTCAGTAACCGTCACCACACAGGAGCTCGACGATGACAAACGAGAATGGCAGGCCCGATTCGAAGCCACGGGCCAAGCCCTGCACCCGCGGCCATATMGAGCAGCCGGGGGAAGGCCGCAAAACCACGCAGCCGGGCGAGCACGACCCGCAAAGCGAGCAGCCCGCGGATCTGGCGAGCACCTCCCGCTAGCAGGTGCTGGAGCGCTAGCGGCGGCTCTTGCAGCGGATGGGGCGTGTAAATATTTTTCGCCAGGTAAAAGAATCCATGAAGACCTTTCACTGCGGCAGTTGCTCCAACCTGGTTTTTTTTGAGAACGTCACCTGTGAGCGCTGCCAGGCGCCGCTTGGCTACGTCTACGACATCTCGCAGATCTGCGCGTTCGAACCCGCGGAATGCAACCTGTGGCGCAGCTTAAATGCCGGCGCGCAAGACAAGCTTTACAAGCAATGCCAGAACTACGCTGTGGCAGGTGTGTGCAACGGCATGATCCCGGCCACTTCGGAAGACGTGCTTTGCGAGTCATGCAAGCTAACGCGCACCACGCCATGCCTGGATACGCCGAACAACCGGCTCTACTGGGCCCGGCTTGAGGTAGCCAAGCGCCGCGTCCTCTATACCTTAACCGCCCTGGGCCTGCCGCACGTGTCCCGCGAGGCCGCTCCGGAATTCGGGCTGCAATTCGACTTCCTGGAAGACGTTGGCGAGGAGCGCGTGATGACCGGGCACGACAACGGCCTCATCACCATGAACATTGCCGAGGCCGACGACGCCCATCGGGAAAAAACGCGTTCGCTGATGGGCGAGCCGTACCGCACCTTGCTGGGCCATTTCCGGCATGAGATCGGCCACTACTATTTCGATCGCCTGATCGCCGGCACCCGCTGGCAGGCACCGTTTCGCGAGCGCTTTGGCGATGAGCGCGCGGACTATGGCGAAGCGTTGAAGGCGCACTACGACAAGGGCGCGYAGGAGGGCTGGGAGCAAAACTACGTCAGCGCCTACGCGGCCACCCACCCGTGGGAGGACTGGGCCGAAACCTGGGCACACTATCTCCACATCGTCGATACCGTGGACACAGCCGCGGCATGCGGCCTTGCGCTCAAGCCAGGCACGGCAGGAGAGCCCACCCTGACGGACCAGACGCCCGTCGGGGATGCCAGCTTCCAAAGCCTGATGGACCGGTGGTTTCCGCTCACCTACGTGCTCAACAGCCTGAACCGGAGCCTGGGCGTGCCGGATGTCTCCCTGTTCGCGCTGAGTCCTGTCGTGGTCGATAAGCTGCGTTTCGTGCACGAGGTGGTGTCGGCCGGGCCGCAGGCCGCATTGCCTAATCCGTAAGGCGCTTATTCCGGCTCGATAATCGCCACCGTTTCCACGCCATTGACCTTGTCGAAGGTTGCGTGGACCTTGCTCCCTTCCTTCAGAGATGGGGCCCAATATCACCCCGATAGCAATTGGCTTGGACACCGTCGAGCAGGTGTGCTGGGGCTTTGATAATCATATAGCCGGCCTCCCCTCTGGCTAACCTGGATGGCCAGATGAATCGAAATCAGGAAATTCGTCGTCAAGTATCTCGAACACCTCTTCCGCCTTTCCTCCTAGATTGGATTCAAGATTTCGCAACAAGTGTTCATCGGAGCGCAGCCATCTATATGCCCGCTGCACATCCTCAAGGGTGGGCTCGATCTCCAGAATCCGTGCAATCACTTCGCCTTCAAATGGACCGATAATCTCGCGGATTTCACTAGCGCTTGCGTATCGCGAATCGGTCTTGGTGTTGCGCATGGCAATGTCTCCGATCGTGTGCACTCGGTACCATCGTCGAACTCACCGAATGCGTCTATGGGCCTTGTCGCGCAGGCATGGAATGTCTTCGGTACTGATCACCACTCCTGGTTTCGACCTCAATGATTTCAGCTTAGCAGCTGCGTTTGCCAGGCTCCAACCCTCCGACTAGGCCGCGAGGTTACCCAGTGAGACGATTCCGGATAGCCAGAAAGACCAGGCCAGCCGAGTGGCTGGCCGAGAATTTAGCTTCAGCTGCACTCTGCGCGAAGGATGAAGGAAGGTGTCATGATCGACGTGACGGACGCTGGGTGCCGGAGGCTTGGATTCGCGACAGCCTTTTCGTTGACCCGGCCCACTCCGGCCGGAAGCCCCGTCCTGCCTGAAACCCAGACGCACTATGGCAAGGGCGACACCTTGCGCGTGGTAGAGCTGTTTGCCACCATCGGGCCTCGTTGCTGCAACCCGGTTGGCTTGCGGGATGCCTTGCTGCGATGGCACGGCATGACGCATACGGTCATCAGAAGCGCTGGATTGTCGGACCCGGGCGCTCAACCCTGGGCGCCCAAGCCGAGGCCGCCATCGAGAAATTGAGCGATTGGATCACCGTGCCAGCGTTACGACTACTGGAGCAACTGTGTCCTAACCGCGAATAGGTGCAAGCGTCGCGATTGGCTGACGCACACTACTCGCGACTTCTTAGCGACTTATATTGGGTCGATTGGCGCCACATCAGGCCTCAGGCGTTACGTCTTGGCGGCGCGCGACCCATGCTCGACGGTCTGCTTGGCCGCCTTCGGCGTCGTCCTGCTCGCCGCATTGAAATTACTTTCGGCGACTTCGATCGCCTGTTTCACGGTCTGGTACATTGTTTCTGACAGTTTGTTGTTGGCGGTGATCACCGACGTCAGCGCGGTAACGGCGGGCTCCGAACCCGCCGGCGCGCTGTTCGCAAGATTCTCGACGAGTACCTCGCATTGCACCCCGATGGCCTTGGCGAATGCGGATTGCGTGGCGGACCCAATGTCGTACAGTTGACGGCAGTACGACAGCACGTTCTCGCCGATCGGCTGCATCAGACTGGCTTGCAGCGCGAGTAGCTCTTGCTGGTCTTTGACAGCTAACGACTTCTGTGCGAGCTCCCGCGTTTCCGCCAGCGTCGACTTCATTACCTCCAGATTCAGCGCAACTAGTCTCTCGAAGCCTGCGAAGGCCTGGTTCGCCAATCCAAACAGGATGGCGAGGTTGGCTTGTTCAAATGCCGCGATTTGCTCGGGAGGTAGCGGATTCATCATGAAACTCCTGAAATTCGACTCGACGCGTGTCCGAGAGAATCGGACGACTATTTTTGTGCGACAGGATGTGTGTTGGACTACAGGGGCGTATCACGATGCAATGCAACCTCGTGCGGGTTAGACGCATAGGCACCCATCAGCGATGACGATCAAGCGAACCACTCGCCTACAGTGCCATCATGAGGGCCGCATACAACGCCCCCAGCTCCCTCAGCGAATTCCCGCGATGGCATTGAGGATGGTACCGCCCCTAGCCGTGATGCGGGGACGTTGGTGTCCGGAGGGGAGTTCCTCTAGGTTGACGAACTGGTGTTCGAGGAGGGTGTCAAGATCCGCGCGATCCAGTTCAGTGGCGGCCGGGCCGTCCTTGATCAGCATGAGGGTCGCCAATTCATGAGGACTCAGCATCCTGTTGTCTCCTATGTTTAAATTCAGGTCTTCTGGGAGGCGTCACTTGTAGTCCTCGCACTGTGCGCATGGGACGCGGTGGAGACTGTGACTTCCTTTGTACGAGGTCCTCGACCACGGGGCGCCTACCGCGCGCGCCCGGAAGACTTATTCAATACCGTCCCAGGCGCATTATCAAGGTGTGACATGTTTTTTTAGGACAGTCTTCGCCTGGCCGACGTCCAACTGTCGCTTCCTGGATCGCTTGTACATCGTCCAKACCGCCCGACTCCATCGCGGTCTCTGCCATGCACCGCATGCTTGAATACCTGACATCGCCATCCTAAATTGTGACTAGATCTTAGGCCAATCGATGTTGCAGTGCGGGATCACCGGAGGGGGCTGTTGACTCGGCGGTTCCGCCGGAGAGGCCCATGCTGTAGCCTGTGGACGCGGTTGCCTGGCCGGTGGGGTCTTTCGGCCGAATCCTCGGCGTTGGCGGGAAGCTGTTCGGCCTGCGCYGACCTTCGACCTGCAATGCAAATGTTTCGTGCTCGAGCTGACTCCATGCATTTGGGCGGCACAGTTTTCTGCCTAGTCTTTGCAGATCCGCGCCAGGAACCGACGGTGCGCCAAGCAGAAGAATCCGACGACTGATAAGGAGGTCGACATGATGACGAAATGGTTGTTCGCTGCCATCTTTTCGCTGATGGTTACTGTGCCGACGAGCTTGGTACTCGCAAGAACCGCGTCCGCAGCGGGTTCAAAGGCGGATTACGACGCCGCGGTGAAACAGGCCGACGCTGATTACAAGGCAGCCAGCGCCAGGTGTGGCGAGATGACGGCCAACGCCAAGGATGTTTGCAAGGCCGAGGTCAAGCGGGATCGCGATGTTGCGAAGGCCAACGCCGAAGCCTCGCGCGACGGCACCGCCAAGGCGCAAGCGAAGGCACACAAGGTTAAGGCTGACCGAGACTACGACGTGGCTAAGCAAATGTGCGGCGACAAGACGGGCAACGACAAGGATGTTTGCGTGAAGGAAGCCAAGGTTGCTCACGAGAAGGCGCTTGGCGCGTCCAAGGTCGAGAAGGCTGCCGCCACGGGAACCAGCACAGATGTCGCGGAGGCTCGTCGCGAAGCCAAGAAGGACACCATGGACGCCAAGTACAAGGCCGACAAGGAGAAATGCGATGCCCTGTCCGGCGATGCCAAGGACAAGTGTACGGCGGACGTGAAGGCACGGTACGGCAAGTAATCGGGCAAGTCACAGACGGAGGTCTCGGACGCTAACTATCTGGCTGATAAGGACAAGTGCGATTTCGGCAGCGCCAAGGACAAATGCATTTCGGACGCGAAGGCCAGATTCGGCACGTAGTCATTGCCTCGGTGGGCGGGGCATGCCGTCGCCGCTTGTTGAGGAAGTGGGCAGGTCCGGCAGCGGATTCACCATCAGGAACCCGAATGGGAGTTGATCATGAACTGGGATCAGATCGAAGGCAAGTGGGAGCAAGCAAAAGGCAAGGTCAAGGAAAAGTGGGGAAAGCTGACTGACGATGACCTAACCCGGATAGAAGGTAAGCGCGATCAACTCGCTGGAAAAATCCAGGAACGCTATGGCTATACGAAGGA
>NZ_JBFTSF010000217.1:0-11203 GCF_056399905.1 Cupriavidus sp. 01L46 | reverse complement strand
GGGCCTGTCAGAAATTTTGTGTTTAGGGCATAACATGTCGCCAAGGAGCATGTATGCCACGCAAGACGAAGACCAGCCAAGCCGCAGACCGTGAACTGCCGGCCATTCCCGAAGACCTGATCGCCCATTTCGTTAAGGGTCCCATGACCGCCGAGGCGGTTCAGAACGCCTCGATGGCGTTCAAGAAGGCCCTGATCGAGCGGGCCCTAGGCGCCGAGCTAGGCCATCACCTAGGCTACCAGCCGGGCGCGGAGCGCCCGCCCGGCACGGCCAACCAGCGCAACGGCAAGAGCGCCAAGACCGTCCTGACCGAGGACGGGCCGCTGCGGGTGGACATCCCGCGCGACCGCGAGGGCAGCTTTGAGCCGCTCCTGATTCCCAAGCACGAGCGGCGTTTCACCGGGTTCGACGACAAGATCATCGCCATGTACGCCCGCGGCATGACCGTGCGCGAGATCCAGGCGTTTCTGGCGGAACAGTACGGCACCGAAGTCTCGCCCGAGTTCATCAGTTCGGTGACCGATGCGGTCATGGACGAAGTCACCGCCTGGCAGGCCCGCCCGCTCGAGGCGATGTACCCGGTGGTGTTCTTCGACGCGCTGCGCGTCAAGATGCGTGAGGACGGCGTGGTGCGCAACAAGGCTGTCTACCTGGCCCTGGGCGTACTGCCAGACGGCACGCGCGACATCCTGGGCCTGTGGATCGAAACCACCGAAGGCGCCAAGTTCTGGATGAAGGTGTTCAATGACCTGAAGACCCGCGGCACGCAGGACATCCTGATTGCGGTGACTGACGGGCTCAAGGGCATGGAACAGGCCCTGAACGCGGTGTTCCCGAACACGACGCTGCAGACCTGCATCGTGCATCTGATCCGCAATAGCCTGGAATATGCCGGCTGGAAGGAGCGCCGGGCCGTAGCGGCTGCGCTCAAGCCCGTGTACACGGCGCCCACCGTCGAGGCGGCGCTAGCCGCACTGGCGGCCTTCGAGCAAGGAGAATGGGGGAAGAAGTACCCCCCGATCGCTGCGTCCTGGCGTCGCGCCTGGGACCAGGTGATCCCGTTCTTTATGTTCCCGCCGGCGATCCGCAAGATCATTTACACGACCAACGCCATTGAGAGCATCAATGCGCAACTGCGCAAGATCATCAAGACGCGCGGGCACTTCCCCAGCGACGAGGCGGCAACCAAGCTGCTGTGGCTGGCCCTGCGCAACATTACAGGAAGCTGGGGCAGTTCAACACACGATTGGAAGGCTGCTATGAACCAGTTCGCGATCCTGTACGAGGAGCGCTTCACCCATCCGCATCGTTGAGATAATGCTGCACTCACCGCTCAAGTCGACGGTGAGTCTATACCTGCCCTGCACACAAAAAAACTGACAGGCCCAAACCGCATGACCCAGTGGTCACGTGGTGGTGCCCCTCATCGCTTTGCTCGGTGAGTGTTCGGGCATCTGCCGTTCGCGGTGCGTAGCACCACGATCCGGCCTGCCTTGGTGGTTTCGTGGTTTTGTCTCTGGCGGTGGCCGCCCGGCCATTTGATGCCCTGCCGTACCGGCGCGAGCGGCACCGTGCTATCGCCCCCTCTGGTTTCGTGGTGGGCGCCGTGGCCCGTCCGCGAGGGCCGCGCCCGCACCTCACCGCGCTCGTCCTCCGAGACAAAACCACGAAACCAGCCACACCCGAAACGGCGCAGCACTTCGCCCCGCGAACGGCAGATGTGGGAACGGTCACCGCGCACGAGGYCAGGGGCCGCACCACGTAACCCATGGGTCATGCAAGTGTGATGTCCTTYGGGCCGSTAGAATCCGCCAGCCAACACTCCGGGCCGTACGACGCAACCACCGAGGTCCAAACAGCCTTATTGCTCTGCTCCCGGCAGGGCGGCTTTCTTTTCGTTAGTTTTCTTTGCCGGTCAAAGAAAAGTGACCGGCAGCCCCCGCAGGGGGATGTCGTATGGCACTTGGGTGCAAACGCCATCGCCGATGAAATAAACAGCGACCAACCCCAGCAGGGCAATGTCGTATGGCCCTTGCGCCCAAAAACCAACACCGCCCACTCCCCCAAAGCCTCCCCCAAAACCTCCCCCCAAGACTCCCCCTAACCTTTTGCTACACTGCCCCCCAAACAATCCGGTTGAAGCCAATGAACGCCCAAGAAGTTGCCTCCTACCTGCAGACCAATCCCCAGTTCTTCGAAGACAACGCTGAACTGCTGGCCACGGTGCAACTCACCAGCCCGCATAGCCACCGCGCGGTGTCGCTGCAGGAGCGCCAGATGGAAATCCTGCGCGAGAAAAACAAAGGCCTGGAGCTGAAGCTGGCGGATCTGGTCCGCCACGGCCATGACAACGACCGCACCCAGCAGCGCATGCACGCCTGGCAGTTGCGCCTGCTGGCCGAGGTGGACTCGCACGCGCTGCCGTATGCGGTCCAGGACGGCTTGCAGCAAGTGTTCGACGTGCCTGGCGTGGCCCTCAAGCTGTGGAATGTGGCGCAGAGCTACGCGCACATGGAAGTGGCGCAGGGCGCGAGCGAAGACGTCCGGCTGTTTGCCGAGGGCCTGCGCGCGCCGTATTGCGGCGCCAACAGTGGCTTCGAGGCCGCGGCCTGGCTGGAGCGCGACGATATCGCCTCGCTGGCCATGGTGACGCTGCGCGTGCCCACGCGCGACGCCGGCACGCTCGGCGCGGCCTTTGGCCTGCTGGTGCTGGGCTCGCCCGAGCCGCGGCGCTTCCACGAGGGCATGGGCACGGCCTACCTGGCGCAGATCGGCGAAGTGGCGGGTGCCGCGCTGAACCGCCTGCGCGACTGATGGAGCCGAGCCGCGCGCGCAAGGCCGCTTCGCCTGCGGCGAAGAAGCCGGCTGCGCGCAAGGAGGCCGTCGAGGCGCCGCTCGACAAGCAGCCGCCCGGCCCGGTCGTGCTGCGCTATCTGGAGTGGCTCGCCAGCAGCCGCAAGCTGGCTGTCCACACGCTGACCAGCTACGCCCGCGACCTGTCCGTGCTGCAAGCGCACGCCGCGCGCCATGCGCCGGGCATTGCGCTGTTGTCGCTGCAGACCCACCATATCCGCGCCTTTGCCGCACGCATGCACGGCAGCGGCCTGGCCGGCACCAGCATTGCCCGCACGCTGTCGGCGTGGCGCGGCTTCTTCCTGTGGGCCGCGCGCCATGGCCTGGGCGTGGAGGCCAACCCGGTGGACGGCGTGCGCGCGCCAAAATCCGGGCACCGGCTGCCCAAGGCCTTGTCGGTGGAGCACGCGGTGGCGCTGGTCTCGCACAACGCGGGCGACGGCGCCGAGGGGCGGCGCGACCAGGCTGTCTACGAGTTGTTCTACTCCAGCGGGCTGCGCGTGTCGGAGCTGGTGCAGCTGGACGCGCGCTATGCCGAGGATGGGGAATACCGCTCCGCAGGCTGGATCGACATGGACGGTGCCGAGGTCACGGTGATCGGCAAGGGCTCGCGACGGCGCACCGTGCCCGTTGGCAGCAAGGCCATGGAAGCGCTGCGCGCGTGGCTGGCGGTGCGTCCGGAGCTGCTGCGCCCCGGTGGGCTGCCGGATGATGCGCATGCGCTGTTCCTGAGCGCGCGCGGGCGGCGCTTGCCGGCGCGCACGGTGCAGTTGCGCATCAAGCAGCAGGCGATCCGGGCCGGCGTGCCGACCGACGTGCATCCGCACATGCTGCGGCACTCCTTTGCCACCCACGTGCTGCAATCCTCGGGCGACCTGCGCGCGGTGCAGGAGATGCTCGGGCACGCCAGCGTGGCCACCACCCAGATCTATACCGCGCTGGATTTCCAGCACCTGGCCAAGGTCTATGACAAGGCGCACCCGCGCGCGGGCAGGGCGCACACAGGGCCGGCGCCGGTGGTGGTTCCGAAGGCCGTGGACGCGGGCAAAGACGCCGAAGATGCCGAAGTCGAAAAAGACGCAAAAGACGCAAAAGAAGCAGAAGCCGGCAAGGGCGGCTAACCCTCCCACTGCGCCAGGATGCCCCGGAAGGCTTCCATCTCCGGCAGCAGCCACGCGCGGAAGGCCTTTACCTTGGGCGCCTCCAGCATGCCTGCCGAGCAGACGAAGTAGAGCAGCCACGGGCAGGTAATGCTCACATCGAAGAGCCGCACCACGCGCCCCGACAGCAGGTCGTTATAGGCCAGCGACGAGCGGATCAGCGCAATGCCCTGGCCCGCGGCGGCTGCCTGCAGCAGCAGCGAGGAGTCCTCCAGCAGCAGGCCCTTGCGCGGTTCCGGCCAGTCCAGGCCGGCGGCTTCGAACCACGGCTTCCACGGATCGCCCTCGCCGCGCAGCAGCGACATGCCTTTCATGTCCTGCGGCCGCGCCGGCAGCTTGCCGCCGTTGAAGGCCGGGCTGCAGACCGGGAAGAACACGTCGTCCAGCAGCTTCTCCACATACAGGCCGGGATAGTCGCCGCTGCCCATGCGCAACGCGATGTCGACTTCCTCGCGCCCGAAATCCACCAGCGTGTTGGACGACAGCAGTTCCACGTCCAGCTCGGGATGCTGCTCGATAAAGCTGCCGATGCGCGGCGTGAGCCAGCGCGCGGCAAATGACGGCATGGTGCTGATGGTGAGGCGCTTGTCGCGGTTGCCGGCCTGCAGCGCCCGGGTAGCATCGGCGATCTCCAGCAGGGCTTCGCGCACGCGCCCGGCGTAGGCCCGGCCACCGGGTGTCAGGGTCACACGCTTGCCGTTGCGCTCGAACAGGGCCTGGCCCAGCTCTTCCTCCAGCGCGCGGATCTGGTGGCTGACCGCGCCGTGGGTGACGAACAGCTCGGTGGCCGCGCGCGAAAAGCTCTCGTGGCGGGCGGCTGCCTCGAACGCGCGCAGCGCGGTCAGCCCCGGCAGGCGCGGCAGCTCGCGGTGCCAGCCACGTGGCAAATCTCTCTCCCATGCTCCCTTCAGCGCCATCGTCCACCTCGTCTTATGTGAGCTTACCTAACAAGAACAAGGAAAATATATCGTTTTGGAAGAGGACCGGCAATCACTAGAATGCAATGCATCGGGGCGCTACCCGCACCGGTGCCGATCCAGTACCAGGCAAGACCAAGCATAAGCCCGCCAGGGCTGAGCTGATCGGCGGCCGCCCATTCCGGGCAAGCGGGCGAGGCAGCCGACGATGTCAGCGAAGGATGCCCAACATGAAAACATTGCTCACAACGACCCTGTTCACCCTGAGCCCGGGCGAAGTTACCTCCCTTTCCATCCACGCCGGCCAGCGCCTGCGCGTCGAAGAGGCCACGGGGATCGATGTCTGGGTGACCCGTGAAGGCGATTCGGAAGACTACTGGCTGCGTTGCGGCGGTAGCCTGCTGCTCAACAGCGGCGATGAAATCACGCTCAGCGTGGACCCGCGCGCAGCCGAGCCGGTACGCCTGGCCCTGATCGCCGAAGCCCGCCGGCCGGCGACCAACGTGTCGCACCTGGTGGCGCGCATGGCGCGGCGCCTGGTTCGAGGCACCGAGTGGACGCCTAACCAGGACCAGGTCACGGCTTCCTGAGCCAGCGGATACCGATGCAGATGGCCGCGCGCGCGGCCATCTGCGGCTGATCCACGCCAGGCCGGCAAGCAAGGACGCAACGCCAACGTCATAAAGACACACCGAAAGACACGAAAGACACACCAGAAAAGGGGCGGCCTCCTGTGAGATCCGCCCCTTTTCGCTAAACTGCCGGGATGCAATCGATACAAGTCATCGAACGGGGCCGGCAAGAGTACGAGCCCTGTTTCGACGCGATGCGCGCCTTTACCGCCGCACGCACCCCCGACACCCCCGACCAGATCTGGCTGGTCGAGCACCCCCCGGTCTATACCCTCGGCCAGGCGGGAGATCCCGCGCATGTGCTGGCCCCTGACGATGCGATCCCCGTCGTGCGGATCGATCGTGGCGGACAGGTCACCTATCATGGTCCCGGCCAGGTCGTGGCCTATCTGCTGCTCGACCTGCGCCGCCGTCACCTGATGGTGCGCGAGCTCGTCCATGCGATCGAGCAGGCCGTGCTGGATACGCTCGCGGCGTATAATCTCGCAGCCGAACGCAAGCCCGGCGCGCCTGGTATCTACCTTTCCGAAGGCCGGCACCAGGGCGCCAAGATCGCCGCGCTCGGCCTCAAGATCCGCAATGGCTGCAGCTATCACGGCGTCAGCCTCAACGTGCAGATGGACCTCGCGCCCTTCCTGCGCATCAACCCCTGCGGCTATGCCGGCCTGGAAACGGTCGACATGGCAACGGCGGGCGCCACCTTCGCGGTGGCCGATGCGGCGGGTGCGTCCCGCTTGCCCGTGACCGCGGCACAACAAGCCGATATCGCGCGGCGCCTTGCGGCGGCGCTGTGTGAGGTGCTGGCAGAGGCGCAAGAGCGCGCCCTGGCGGCCCAACGGAATACCGCCGCGGCCCTGGCCACTTAGTCATCCAGCCGAATATGCACGCACCGCGCGTGCGGAGAACACTATGAGCGACGCCCTGATCGCCACTTCCAGCGAAGCCCCGCAACCCCAGGCGGAGCAGTACGACCCGACCCGCAAGCAGAAGTCGGCGGACAAGACCGCGCGCATCCCCATCAAGATCGTGCCGGCCGAGAAGCTCAAGAAGCCCGAGTGGATCCGCGTCAAGGCGGCCACCGGCAGCTCGCGCTTCTATGAGATCAAGGACATCCTGCGCGCCAACAACCTGGTGACGGTATGTGAGGAAGCCAGCTGCCCGAACATCGGCGAGTGCTTCGGCAAGGGCACCGCCACGTTCATGATCATGGGCGACAAGTGCACCCGCCGCTGCCCGTTCTGTGATGTGGGCCACGGCCGTCCCGATCCGCTGGATGTCAACGAGCCGGGCAACCTGGCCCGCACCATCGCCCAGCTCAAGCTGAACTACGTGGTGATCACCAGCGTCGACCGCGACGATCTGCGCGACGGCGGCGCCCAGCATTTTGTCGATTGCATCACGCTGACCCGCGAGCTGTCGCCGGCCACCCGCATCGAAGTGCTGGTGCCGGACTTCCGCGGCCGCCTGGACAAGGCGCTGGACATCCTGCAGGCCGGCCCGCCTGACGTGATGAACCACAACATGGAAACCGTGCCCCGCCTGTACAAGCAGGCCCGCCCGGGCGCCGACTACGCGCACTCGCTCAAGCTGCTGCAAGAGTTCAAGCGCCGCAACCCGGCCGTGGCCACCAAGTCCGGCCTGATGGTGGGCCTGGGCGAGACCGACGAGGAAATCCTCGAAGTCATGCGCGACATGCGCGCCCACGACATCGACATGCTGACCATCGGCCAGTACCTGGCGCCGTCGGGCCACCACCTGCCGGTGATGCGCTACGTGCATCCGGACACCTTCAAGATGTTCGAGGCCGAGGCCTACAAGATGGGCTTCACCCATGCCGCCGTGGGCGCCATGGTGCGCAGCTCCTACCACGCGGACGAGCAGGCGCATAAGGCCGGGTTCGCCTGAGGCCCAGCCTTGCGCCCTACGGCGCGCATCAGCCCGTCGAGAAGACCGGCCGGTATTTACCGGCCGGTCTTTTTTTGTCCCGCCGTTGCATGCGCGCCACGGATGAGCGCATTTCCCGGAAATTCTTTTGCCCTTGTCATGCCCAGCCCGGCAGGGGCGCACGCACCCGCATCGAGCAGGGCCGGTGCGACGCGAGAGCCGCACCGGGCGCTCCTGCACCGGATGCAATCGCCGCGCCCGGTACCCGCACCGAGGCGGTGCGCCAACGCTATCCCGCATGAAGACGTAGCACCGAGCGCCTAGGGTCAACACCTAGCCACAGCATCTTCTTGTTTGGTTATTATGAATTTATCGATAAATCGTCGATGAAATAGCGATCTCACTCTCGGACCCGTCGCAGCCGGCACCGCGCCTGACTAGTACAGCGCGCCCGCCTACACTGCAAGACAGGTCCCCCGCTGGTGCCGCCCATGACCCGATGTTCCGTTCACCGCCTGGCCGAGCAGGCACTGCTGTGCAGCGTGCCCCCGCCGGCCTCGCTAGAAGTACAGCGACGTATCTGGGCCATGGCCCAGCGCGCCGCCGAGTGGCGTGGCGTGGTCGATGCGGTGCCGGGCATGAACAATCTCACCGTGGTGTTCGACCGCGAAGCCGATCCCGAAGCGCTGGAGCGCAACCTGAAGCTCGCCTGGGCTTCCGGCGAAGCGCGTGCCGCCACCGGCAAGCTGGTCGAGATCCCGGTGCGCTACGGCGGCGAGCATGGCCCCGACCTGGCCGAAGTCGCGGCGCATACGGGCCTCACGGCGCAGGAAGTGGTACGCCGCCACAGCGCGGGCGAGTACGTCGTCTACTTCCTCGGCTTCCAGCCCGGCTTTGCCTACATGGGCGGCCTGGACCCGGCGCTGGCCACGCCGCGGCGGCGCGAGCCGCGTCTGTCTGTACCCGCGGGCATGGTCGGCATCGGCGGCGAGCAGACCGGCATCTACCCGGCAACCGCCCCCGGCGGCTGGCAATTGATCGGGCACACCACCAGCCAACTCTTCCTGGCAGACCGCGATCCGCCTTCCCTGTTTGCGCCCGGCGATACCGTGCGCTTTGTCGTCGAGGCGCTGCTGCCATGATCGAAATCACCCGGCCCGGCGCGCTGGCCTCGGTCCAGGACCTTGGCCGTCCCGGCTTTCGCCGCTTTGGCGTGGGCACCGCGGGCGCGCTCGATACTGTCGCGCTCACCATCGGCAACCGCCTGCTGGGCAATCCGGCGGGCGACGCCGCCATCGAATTCACGCTGGGCCGCGCCGCCGTGCGTTTCCATGCCGACATGCGCGTGGCGCTGACCGGCGCCGAATGCCGGGCCAACCTGGACGGCGTGCCGGTCTGGTCGTGGCATGCCTTCGACGTGCGCCGCGGCGAAACGCTGACGCTGTCGGCGGCGCAGGGCGGCACCCGTACCTATCTGTGCGTGGCGGGCGGCATCGCCGTGGCGCCGGTGATGGGCTCGCGCAGCACCGACCTCAAAGCCGGCTTTGGCGGCCTGGGTGGCCGCGCGCTGCATGAAGGCGACCGCCTCGACGCGGGCCGGCCCGGCGTGGCCGAGGACAGCGACTGGCTGGGCGTGCAGGCGCCATCCTGGGCGCTGCCGGTGAAAAAGCTCGGCGACGCGATGCCGATCCGCATGTTGCCCGGCATCGAGTACGAGGATTTCGACGCCGCCGCGCGCGAAGCGCTGTGGCAGTCCGACTGGATCGTCACGCCCAACAGCAACCGCATGGGCTTGCGCCTGCAAGGCCCGGCCCTGGCGCGCCAGCCCGAGCGCGCGGCCGACCTGCTCTCGCATGGCGTGCTGCCGGGCGTGGTCCAGGTGCCGCCGGCCGGCCAGCCCATCGTGCTGATGGCCGACGCGCAGACCACCGGCGGCTATCCCAAGATCGGCGTGGTGATCGGCGCCGACCTGTGGCGGCTGGCGCAGGTGCCGCTGGGGGCGCCGGTGCGCTTCGTGCGCGTCACGCTGGATGAGGCCGCCGCTGCGCAAGCCGAGCTGGACCGGTACCTGCAGCAACTGGATCAGGCGCTGCAGTGGCAGGGCGACGGCATGGTGATCGCCTCGCGGCGGCGCACGCGTACCCGCGCTGCGGTGGCCTGAGTCGCCTAACGGGCAACGACAGCACAACAGCACCACAGAACCACAGCAACCCCAACACCTCAACACAAGCCGCAAGACCGGTGAGGAGCAACGCAATGCATATCGACCTGAACGCCGACCTCGGCGAAGGCTGCGGCAACGACCGCGAATTGCTGGGGCTGATCAGCTCGGCCAACGTGGCCTGCGGCTGGCACGCCGGCGACGCCGCCACCATGCTGCAGACCGTGAAGTGGGCACTGGAGCAGGGCGTCGCCATCGGCGCGCATCCCAGCTATCCCGACCGCGAGAACTTTGGCCGCACCGAGATGCAGCTCGATCCCGAGGTGGTGTACGCGAACACGCTCTACCAGATCGGCGCCCTGGCAGCGCTGGTGCGCGCGCAGGGCGGCCAGCTGGCCCACGTGAAGGCGCACGGCGCGCTCTACAACCAGGCCGCCAAGGATCCCAAGCTGGCCGAGGCCATCGTGCGCGCGGTGCGCGACTTCGACTCCGACCTGGTCTTCTTCGGCCTGGCCGGCAGCGTCATGGTGAAGGTGGCGCGCGAAGCCGGCCTGAAGGTCAAGGAAGAAGTCTTCGCCGACCGCGGCTACAACCCCGACGGCTCGCTGGTCAAGCGCGGCACGCCTGGCGCGCTGCACGAAGACGAGAACGTGGCACTGGGCCAGACGCTGGACATGGTGCGCGAGCAGCGCGTGCGCGCCATCGACGGCACCTATGTACCGATTCGCGCCGAAACCGTGTGTCTGCACGGCGACGGCGCACACGCGCTTGCCTTTGCGCGCCGCATTCGCGAGCGGCTCGGCGCCGAAGGCATCGCAATCCGCGCTGGAGTCTGAGGGGCACGCCACACCTAACGGACGCGCCCCCAGGCTTCCGGCTTTCACTGTGCCCCGTGGGTGTCGAGCAGCATGACGCGACGCAGGGCACTCGCCTCCATCACACTCTATTGGTGTCTCTCATGGAACAGGCAGTCAACCTCTGGCCCCTAGTTGGGGTCGGCATCATCATCCTTGGCTTCGTGCTGCGCTTCAACCCCATGATGGTGGTGGCGCTTGCCGCCATCGCCACCGGGCTGGCGGCAACCATGCCGGTCATGCAGATCTTCACGGCGATCGGCACCGCCTTCGTCAAGACGCGCAACCTGCCGCTCATCATCCTGCTGCCGCTGGCGGTGATCGGCCTGCTCGAGCGCCACGGGCTGCGCGAGCATGCCCAGGCATGGATCTCGCGCATCGCGTCGGCCACCGTGGGACGCCTGCTGATCGTCTACCTCGGCGTGCGCGAGCTCACCGCCGCGGTGGGCCTGACCAGCCTCGGCGGCCATCCGCAGATGGTGCGCCCGCTGCTGGCCCCGATGGCCGAAGGCGCGGCCGAGACCCGCTTCGGCAAGCTGCCCGAGCCGATCCGCCAGCGCGTGCTGGCCTTCTGCGCGGCCACCGATAACGTTGGCCTGTTTTTCGGCGAAGACATCTTCGTGGCCTTCGGCGCCATCGCGCTGATGCACACCTTCTTGCTGTCGTCCAACATCGACGTGGAACCGCTGCATATCGCCGTGTGGGGCATCCCCACCGCGATCTGCGCCTTCCTGATCCACGC
>NZ_JBFTSF010000216.1:0-14457 GCF_056399905.1 Cupriavidus sp. 01L46 | reverse complement strand
ATACGAAGGAACAGGCTGAGGAAGAAATGAAAGCTTGGGAGCGTGACACCAAGTGGTAGACATTGCTCAACGCGCTGGCGCCTGTCATTGAGTAAGGAACGTTTGCGCCCGGTGCCACCAGTGAGGTTTATCCCCATAGGCCGCAACACGCCTAGAGGGAAAACCATCCTTTATCCGTTCTACCCGAAGTGGAGTGGGCTCGCGCATTTGAACTGCGGTAGGTTTGGCCTTGAATGAGGTAACGCGCCAGAAACGTTGCTGCTCATACGCGATCATCTGCGCCTCGAACCAGGACTTCGAACCGCGTCTACCGTAATCCTCGGCTACCCCGGCGTGCCTAGCTATCGGCATGCATCCTACGTGCACGCACGTGGCGTCGAATTTCGCTGGGACTGTCGGGTAAACAAGCTTGAATCTCCTTGAAACAGGATTGGACCGCGCGGCCACCCGGGCAGGCCACTTCCGCTCGTTCTGGCCTTCGGATTAGTAGGATAGGCGGCCCCGGCGCCTGCCGTGCCGGCTTTGCGGCAATACGGGCAAGATGGCGCTGCGGCGCGTCCAGCTTGTGCAGCCGTCGCCCGCGACGGACAAGCTTGCGATGGCGATCGCGCAGGGCGTCGCGAGCCAGTGCTCTTACCGACATCGTCAGCGGCATTTGCTTTGACGGTTCCGCATCATCCCGCCAGGGCGCAATCGCCATTGAAGCGAGGATACCGATTGGTGTCCAAACAGAGTCGCCAGCAATGAAGCTCAGCCGAGTCACCGTACTGGTCGCCTTGTTGGCAGTCGCCGGAGCCGTGGTATTGGAGCGCAAATGAGACCGCCGGAAAGCTCCCGGGACGACTCTCCTTCGGCCCGGGCACCGCCCCTAAGTCGAAGACCGCTCGACTCGCAGGCGACGGCGGCCCCGACGCCAGCCCCCCGCCGCGCTGCCGAGAAGAAGTGACCCGCCAATGACCACATACATCCTACGGAAACGCCAGGCCATCCTGAGCATCAAGGTCTCCGTTGCCGCTAGGCCAATCGTGGACGACGTCGTCGCCCCGATGCGAGGGGTACGTCGTCAATACCAGTTCACCTTCCGGGACATGCTGATGATACGCACAGCGAATTCGTTGTGCGAAGCAAAGATCCCGAGCCACAGCTCGCGCGCGCTAACTCGCTTTAAGGAAGATTGGAGAGGGGAGTGACCGCCAAGCTCTGCCCGACTACTTGCCGTACTTCGCCTTCGCATCGGCCGTGCACTTGTCCTTGGCATCGCCGGACATGGCATCGCATTTCTCCCTGTCGGCCCTGTACTTTGCGTCCAGGGTGTCTTTCTTGGCTTCGCGACGAGCCGCCGCGACATCTGTGCTGGAGCCGGTTGAGGCGGCCTTCTCGACCCTGGCCGCGCCAAGCGCCTTCTCGTGAACAACTTTGGCTTCCTTCAAGCAAACATCCTTGTCGTTGCCCTTCCTGTCGTCGCCGCACATTTCCTTAGCCACGTCATAGTCTCTGTCGGCCTTGACCTTGTGTGCCTTCGCTTGCGCCTTTGCGGTGCCGTCGCGCGAGGCATCGGCGTTGGCCTTCGTAACATCTCGATCCCGCTTCGCCTCGGCTTTGCAGACGTCCTTGTCGTTGCCCTTCCTGTCGCCGCACTTGTTGCTCGCTGTCTTGTAATCAGCGTCGGCCTGTTTCAGCGCGGCGTCGTAATCTGCCTTCGCACCCGCGGCCAAGGCTTGTGCAAGTGCAGAACTCGCCCGGACGGTAACCTTGTCCATGATCTTTCTCCTTAATATGAGTGAATTACCGAGCATATGAACAAACGTCTGGTGCTCAAATTCAGCATTGAGTGTGAGTGCCCGGCAGCACTGATCCACAATGTGATTTCCAAGCAATGAATCGCGCCGATAATCTATATCCTTCCTGTGTCGTCGTGTCCTTCGCGAGGCATCTCCGTTAGATTCGGTTGTTCCCGGGCATCTGCACGACTCGGCGTCAAACTAACCAGAAAGGCTGACATATAGTCCGCAGTGCTGTCGGTACGATAGCGGACATATGTGCACAGGCGACTATGCCGGCCAGCCGCAGAATGCTAGGCACTGTGCTCGGTCGGACTGGCGCGCCGGCCCTGCGGTCAGGYGGACCACCGGTCGAAAGCGTAGTCAAGGTGGGCTATCGCGTGCACAAATCGTGTGGATCTTTGCGGACGTGCTCAACGTGCTGGACAAGCGAGTCAACGATATCGACTACTGCTATGCCTCCCTGCTCAAGGGCCAGACCTCGCCGGTCGACACCAACTTCGCGCCCACCGGCATCAATGACCACCATCTCCATCCCGCGGAGCCGCGGACGATGCGGGTTGGGGTGACTGGAAATTCTGAGTGGGCGAGGCCGAAGCGGATGCAGGGCTACATTGGAGCGAGGCCGCGACCGACAAATTGGCCATGTCTAAGGAAATGTTAGTCGAGCGCCCAAAGCATGATTGGGTACGCCGCGCGCATCAATCTTGACGAGAGCGCACGGCGAGGCGTGCAGCCTGCCCCAAGGCTGTGATGCAAGGAGCATTTACGAAAAATTATGGCTGGCCAATGATTATTGGCCGGGAATAATTTGCCCTAATTGGGCAACGCGGGTCCACCCGCGAGGTCGCCTCTAGCGCGGCCGTGCGATGTTGGGGTGCCTGGAACCTCATGGTGCGCGCTGTCGCTACCGCGCTCGTCAATCGCGCAGTGACCTGGAGGTTTGGCGCGAAGAAGTTACCTGGCCTTGAGGTGTTCCACAATCGCTGCGCACGCTGGTTGCCGTGCCGACCCTACTGACCAACGAAGCGACCAACCGCACGTGGGCGTGACCGGGCATAGATCGGATTCGGCGCGCCACCTCATAGCCGTCCATGTCTGGCAAGCCGATATCCAGAAGCACCACGTCGGGCCTGAAAGTGTAATCCAGCGCGGCGTGCCCCTCGGCGGCGACTTGACCAACGTGCTGGCAAAGCGGCCCGCGGTGCCGCGCAGTCGACGACCCTACGGCATTGGATGGTGGCCGAAGTAGTGCGGCGAAAAGCACCTTGCTAGCACCGAGGGTGGCGTGGGGTCGAGGGCGAGATCCGACGCCGCACCCTAGCGGCCGTGGCCGCGCCTGATGGGTCACTCTAGCAATGCCAAGGCCGGCCGCGTAAGAAGAATTTTGGAGTGCCCGGTATCTGGTAAAGATCCCTTTCTAGTCGTTCGCTAGTCGGCGTATATTTAGATTTTCTCTTCTCTACGTAATGGAGGACGGCTCGTCAGCCGAGATTGCGATTGTCGGTAATGAAGGCATCGTGGGGGTTGCCCTTTTCATGGGAGGGGAAACCACACCGAGCCGTGCGATCGTGCAAAGCGCTGGCCGTGCCTATAAGCTGAGCAGCGCCGCCATGAAGCAAGAATTCAATCGAGGTGGCCCAATGCAGCGACTGCTGCTCCGCTATACGCAGTCACTGATCACGCAAATGGCGCAGACCGCTGTCTGCAATCGACATCATTCAATCGACCAGCAACTTTGCCGTTGGCTGTTGCTGAGCATGGACCGCTTGCCGTCCAACGAACTGCGCATGACACAGGAGTTAATCGCCAACATGCTGGGCGTGCGAAGATCTGGCGTGACAGAGGCGGCGCTGAAACTGCAGAGCGCCGGCCTGATCCGCTACCACCATGGGCATATCGAGGTACTCGACCGGCCTGGGCTGGAGCAGCGCGTGTGCGAATGCTATGCCGTCGTGAAGCAAGAATGCGATCGTCTGTTGCCCGACCTACGAGCGATTTGAGCCTGTCAGGTTAGCACGTGCGAACCACTCCGGGTCCCCATGGCAAAAATGCGACTGGCTGACTTCATTCTGCGCGACATGGAGACCATCCTGGTGCAGTGGGAAGCGTTTACGGGTACCCAATTGCCGGCCGCGGCGAGTATGAACCAGCGCATTGCGCGACCACACGGAGCAAATTCTGCGGGCAGTCGCAAAGGATTCGTCTACTTTCCAGACCAAGATAGCCCAGGCAGTCGAGGGGGATGGCCCCCCAATTGCTCGACGCTACGGAAACCGCAGCACAGACGCATGCCCATCTTCGCTTGCGAAGCGGCTTCGACATCAATCAACTGGCCGCTGAGTACCGGGCTCTGCGTGCAAGCGTTCTTCGTCTATGGATAGACGATTGTCAGCCTGAATCGCCCGATCGATCGGTCTTTTCACTGCGCAAGTGGACCAGGCTCGCAACTTGTTTCTTGGAATGCTGGGGCACGACATGCGAAGCCCCCTACTACTCGCGGGGCGCTGTCCGAACATCACGACTTGTGGATGCGTAGTTGATTCTCTACCGACTTCACGCCGGCGACCCCGTGGACAACATCGGCTGCCGTCTGCTTCTGTGCCGCTGACGGAACGCTGCCGGTTAGCCGTACCACGCCTTCGCGGGTGCGCACGTGGATGTTGGTCGAACTCAGATTCTTTTGCTCGAACAGGCTAGCCTTGACCTTGGTCGTGATCGCCGTATCGTTGATGCCCTCACCAGCCGTCTCATGCGTGGGATTGGGGTTCATGGGCGACGCCGCCGGGGCGTCAGTTGCACCTTGGCTAAGCGGAGCATATAAGCTCGCCGCGAGCATGATGCATGCGGCGCCCGTGGCGAATTTGATGAGAGGGCTGGATTTCATTTGAACTACCTCGATTTGGATCGAATCAGTGATTGCAGACGGAGTGCTCCGGTAATCAAATTGCCCTGAAAATGGCGGCCGGCCGGCTTGGCATCACGAAAGATCCGCTCCTTCGTCACGCAGCTCCCCCGAAGAACTCAGGCTGACACCATTTCATCTTGAAGTCGGTACGATGGCGGACACGGTGAACTTCATATGCACACTTGGAACTCGCTGACCGTTGTTCCTGGGGTGGTCTTCGTTTGTCCGTGTGACCCATCCAGAGCATGCACTTCGTCGTCGGGTTCCATCACGTGAAGCAGAGATACGATTGCCATGGTCGGGAACTGGTTGATATGCTCTACAAGATTCCCCTGTGGTGGCGCGTGGAAAGATCGCATCACTCTCGAGGGGCACTGAGGCCAACAGCTCCTTCACTGAAAAGAAAGTCCATGAAGGCAATCGCCATGATCTACGCGGACCTCTTGCCTGATTTCGTAGAGCGCGGGGCCGACCTGACTTCGCCAAAATCCACCTGCGAACTGAGAGCCACCGCTATTGCACGGTAGCGTACCGACTCGATTCAAGTTCCCATCTACTTTCACTTCAAACGCGGCTCTACCAGGACCGGAGCGATTGGTGGCAAAAAGGGGAGTACCAATCACTGACACGACTCGCCGTGAAAAGCTCCACCGCAGTGCGATGCCACTGAGGTGAGGCGGATCGTCGCTGAGGCTGCGCTCGCCCACGTTGCTTCCGTCGCGGCCCGTACCGCCCAGAACCGTTGACCTAGGGTAATGAGCAGCCGCGCGCTGCGCTTACGCTGAAGTAATTGCTGAATATAGAGAGCGAAAATGCGTTGCCTGCTTATTGCGTTGTCGATCGTGCTCTGCCCGCTGAGTTCAGTTAGCGCTCAGACCAGCGTATACGTCGGATCGAGTGGCGTCAGCATTGGTATTAACTTGCCGGCGTATCCGGCGCTCGTCCCGGTCCCGGGCTATCCCGTCTACTATGCCCCTCAGTTGAAATCGAATTACTTCTTCTACGACGGCCTGTACTGGGTGTACCAGGGAGATAGCTGGTATGCGAGTAGCTGGTACAACGGGCCGTGGCAGTTGGTGGGACGTTATGATGTGCCGCTGTTCGTGCTGCGCATTCCGATCCGCTACTATCGGAGACCTCCAGCGTACTTTCGCGGCTGGGATCCTGGCGCACCACCACGCTGGGGTGAGCACTGGGGCCGCGACTGGGAAGATCGTCGAAGCGGGTGGGACCAATGGGACCATCGCACCGCTCCACCTTCCGCACGGTTGCCCGACTACCAGCGGCAGTATTCGGGGGTCCGATATCCTCGCRCAACAGAACAACAAAATGCGATTCGATCCGAGAACTACCACTACCAGCCGCGTGAAACCGTAACGCAGCAGCATTATCAACAACAGGGCAACGCGGGGAGCTTCCGCGTCCAGCCGCAGCCGCAAGCCCCTGTGCAGCAACGATCTTCGACACAACAGGATCATTCGCAGCCGAATCCGCAACCGCAGCAGGTTCAACCTCCGCTACCGAGACCCAGACAACCTGTCCAGCAGATGCCGCCTTCAGAGACCGTACACTCTGTGCAGCCGCCACCGCAAATGCAACGCCCCCAGCCTGGACCACAGGACACCATGCAGCGTGCTCAACAGCACGGCAGCGCGGACATTGCGCGCCCCGAGCCGCAGCAGGAAGCGCCCGGTCAGCGATTGCCGACTCAACAGCAGCATTCGCAACCGAATCAGCAACGGCAACAGCAGCCAGCGCAGTCACAAACCGGGCAAGCTGTGCAGCAGATGCCCCCCGCACAACCAACGCATCAGACGCACTCTGCGCAACCGCCGTCACAAATGCAACACCCCCAGAGTGGACCGCAGGACAAGCATGGCGAGAACAGGAACGAAGAGCATGGTCCGAATGGACGCTAATTGAACATGTTTGCCATCACTGCATTATGGGGAGTTGGCTCAGTAGTTCGAGAGGCACCGTAAGCCCTAAATTTGGCTCTGGTGCAAATTGCGGGAGCGAGCAAGAAAAGGCGTATTCGCCGTTTCCAAGCTCAGACGCATCTTCACAGGCGCTCTCATAGTCGAGGTCTACCGTTCCCTTCATCCGAGAATTGCGTTACCGGGGCTTTCCAGTTCCGCTCGCGACCGGCCGGCCGGCCGATATCTTGGCCGTACGAATGCCCAGTTTACCTCGCACTGTTAGTACCATCCCTCAGTCTACGTTCGAGCGACGCATCGAAGTGTAATTCGATAACGTCAACGCGCTGGAAGCGGTGCTGTCCGTCGACGTAATCCCAGCGTTCTACCAACGCGCTGCGCCGTCGACTGGCCGACGACTCGCGGCGAATTAGGTTGACAGAATTGCCGGCTTCGACGCGCACGCGCGACGACACCGCCGTACCGGCCTGCACGGCCCAGACCTTGCGGGGCAGCGTAGCAAAGCGCTCGTGCAGCGCGGTGACGAAAGGCAAGTGGATGTGGCCGCCAAGGATCAAGTCCGCGCCGGCCTGCGACCAGCGGTGCACTGCCGCCGCGCAACCGTGCAGCAGATTCGTCTTGTCGTGCGCACTGGTCACCGCGACCGGCTRGTGCGTGACCACCACGCGCAACTGCGTCTCGGCAGCCTGTTCGAGACGCGCCGCAACGCGCTCGACCTGTTCGGTGGACACCTCGCCGTTCTTGTGGCGATAGAAGCGTGTGGTGTTCAGCGTGATAACTAGCCATTGGTCCGATTCGAATATCGGCTCGAGCTCATCGCCGAATGCCTGGCGGTAGTTCGCATACGGGTGGAACAAACGCGAGCCTAGATTGAACAGCGGAATATCGTGGTTACCCGGGATTATCAGCATTGCGGCGACGTGGAGCCGGTCGACGAAGGCGCGCGCGGCGAGAAACTGCTTGCGTCGCGCGCGTTGCGTGATGTCGCCGGATAGCACAACCAGTTCCGGCGCGGCTTCGTGCACGAGGCGCACCAGCGCCTCAACGACGTCTGGCAGTTCAGTGCCGAAGTGGGGATCGGAAATCTGAAGTAGCAAGGTCATGAGCGGTTAGAAGGCGACGGTGCGCCGCAGGGCTCGGGTTTCAACAGATAGAGCGGCTCAGCTGCGACCCGGAATTCGAAGGGCGGTTGGAGCCAGACGATTTCGCCGTCGGTCGCGACCTTCATGCCGCGCGCTCGACGGCGCGTTGAGGGCGTGACCGTGATCCGCCGGAAGGCAAAACTGATCACGTCGTCGGAAGTGCCAAGCTTGCCGAGCGCACCGCGCACTATCAGCCAATACTGTGTCAGCATGCCGACCGGTCGCATCGTCAACGCGACGAGTAAGCCATGTTCCGGCTCCGACGCTTGCGGAATGCCGATCCGCTCGAGTTGAAGCCGGTTGTTGCCGACGAACAGCGTCGGCGTGCGCATCGGGCGTGTGTCTCCATCGTGCTCAATTAGCAACCGCAACGACCGATGTTCTTGCAGCAGCGTGACCAGTGCCGACAGTACCGCCACGATTCGGCTGCGGCCGAATATTCGCTTGTAGGCCTCACGGTCCTCGAGCAGTTCCGGGTAGAGTCCAAGGCTCGCATTGACCAAGAATACGCGATCGTTGACCAGCCCGACTTGTACAGGATACGCATGTGCCGACAGCAGGAGTTGCGTCGCATCAGCCGTGTCGGCCGGGATACCATGGGTCCGGCCGAAATAGTTGAAGGTACCTTGTGGCAGCACGCCGAACAGGCAACCGCTTCCGAGCGTCGCCTGGGCGACCGTGCGGATCGTGCCGTCACCGCYGGCCGCGACCACCACGCCGCCGCGAGAGCGTGCTTCATCGACGGTCTGCCGTGCGACTTGGTCTATCTGCTCGGGCCGCTCGATCATGCGCACGTGGTGCTCGCGCTTAGCGCGGGCCAAGATGGTCTCGATCGTGCTGCGCGTGGCGGCAGCATCGTTGCTGCCGGACCCCACATTCAGGACGATATGAAATGGCGCTGCAGCGTCGACCGGGGTGGGAGGCATTTAGGCGTCGGCCAGTAAACGTGGTGACACATGATAGCCCTCGAAGCCAACAATATGGTGCGGCGCATCGAGAAGCACTACCACGAATACGTGGTCTATGACTTGCGGACGGACGCCGTCACGGCCGCGCTGCAGTCCCGTGTCGACGCGTTCTGGGCGCCCCCGCCGTCGCCTGGCTGCTGCTACTGAGCATCACCTGCCATCCAAACGAGATGACGATGACACAGGAGCTGATCCCAAATACGCTTMGGGTTCGCCGCTTCGAGGTAACCCAATCGGCCTTGAAGCTGCAGAATGCGGGCTTGATCGGAGCCACTGAGGTGAACATATCCTCGATCGCACCAGGTGAAGGCTGTCACGCGTCACATCTGCGAGGACTTGCGGCAGAGGCGCATCCCGCGTGCGGTGGCCGATTGCGGTATCGAAACAGTCAAAGGGGTCGTCGGGCTGCCGAACACTCGGTAAAGCCCGCATACACGCCGCCGCCGGCAAATTGCCAGACCCGGAAAAGCGGTGATGCCGCACCATCCCCGCCGGCCGTGCCTCCGCAGACGCACCATATCGCCGCAAGGATCGTCACGCGATTGTTAGGTTCAATGGTCTGGCCAGTGGAGGCAACTTACGTTCGACGAGCGCACGCCTGGGCGGGGACCCGGGCACGGACTCGTCGGCGGCTCGGTCAGAGCTCAAAGGGTAGCCGCCCGGCATCATTGTCGACGTGCACGGTCGGGATCCCAACTCAATACGTGCGGCCCACGCACCGAAGTCCAGATCAGCCCAGATCCGACAGGCTCGCTATCCGGTCTGCCGCCATGCCGCCCCGCATAGACCGAGATTTGTAGGACGAATCCGGTATGAAATCAGTGCGTGCCCGATAGCATTTGCGTGTGGTGTAAACGAGACTGAAGAAGCCAGTTGTTGGACAAGCCGATGCTTCCCTTCGTTCTCGTTACCCTCGCGGCAATCGCGGTGATTGTCATTGTGATTTACCTAATGAAATAGTGGTCATGCTCCGAGCGAGTGGCCGAAGGGCTAAATGAGGCGAGCGCGGACTCTGGGTAGGCGAKCACCGCGCCCTCGGCCGGTATCGTACCAAGTGGGGACCAAAATAATGGTGGAGTTAGTTTCCAGGGCCGACGGTGCTTTCAAAGTGCCGCAAATTTTGCGCGCCGGGTTGTGGCCAGTGATCGTTGCTGGCTCGCCAAACCGGAGCCGATCCAGTAACGAAGCAATTTCTCCAGCCATTCACCAAGAAGCAGCTGTTTGAAAATGAAACGTCGTGGCTCTGGTGCGGCAACAGACAATACCTAGGAGATCCTATGGCCTTCAAATACACCTTCATTGATGTAACCAACGCCACGCCCGCCGGCGCTCCTGTTCTCGTGGCTGAGTTGACCGCAGACGCGCCCATCCCCCACCTCGCTATTGGCGTGGTCATTCGCCTGCCGGACGCCGCCGGCAAGTCTTGGCTGGTAAAGGAGTTGTGCCTAAGTCCGACGATCCAGACCAACGTGATCGGCGCGGACTTGGCGGCTTTAGTCTACGTGACCGGCACGTAATCCTTGGACCTTCGGACATCCACAAGAGAGCTGCGCGGCTGTTACGCGGCTCTTCCCCTGTCCTTCGATCTGGTCGTGCGCCGCACTGCGATGTGGCCATCGCTCATCCAAGTGGCGCGCGAGCGCGCCTGGAAAGTTAGGGCGAGGATATAGTCCTTCAGTATTCAGAAGGGCAAGATCGGCATTAACTCGGGCCGCCCTGCGAAGGGGCCAGCGGGAAGGTGTGAGCAGCCGGGGCGGGCGCGGTGCGGGGCCATGCCCGCTTCCGCTCAGCACAACGGCCAGCGGCGGCCACTTCTATCAGGCGGCTGAAGATCACGGCCGCGCCGGCGCCACCACAACACAACCGATGCTTAAGACGTTACAACGCCACCGACGTACTCACGCTGACGCCTGCGGAGCAGGGGCCCATCGCCTGCAATCAATCACTGGACCGATCCTTCCCAACACTCCGAAGCKAACGGCAGGTTGGCACCGATCCTCATCACGGATCCGCGGGAGTTGAAGCGTTCACCGCCTTCGTCAGTTGGGCGGCATGGGCTTCGGTGGCCGATCGCCCCGGCGTCGGCTACTCCTACACCATCATTTGTGCGACAGGTTGTCACTCAAATGCATTGAGGACACCCCCCGAAACTGCTGGACCTGTCTGGACGCAGACGCCCGTGTTTAGTGTGAGCAAGCGGCCGCTGAACACGACTGGAGCATCATTCCCGTCCCCGATCTCGCAGTTCATCATTCGGATATCGCGTGTTGAGTTGGATCTGCAAGGTCTCAGTTTTCATGGCGCGTGCTGCGGCCGGCCTAAGTGACTTGATCATCCCAAGGGGACAGGAACAGCGACTTGACGCATCGGGTGAAGGGCGTTTTGACTGCTACCGTACAGACGCACCCGTGTGGCATGTGAGAGGGTTCTACTACACCCTGCGCGCACCAGCGATGTTCTAGGATCGCGCACACGAGGCATGTAATCCTCGCACATCCCGTAACTAGCAGCGCCGCAGGTCTGTGTTGTGACGGAGCGCTAGCTCTCGCTGCACGTTTCGTGAGTGGGTCCGTGGCCCACGCATCGCACAACCGTTTAAGCTAGTGGGAAATTTAAGGAGAGCGTCATGAACATCGTCTGGCTTGTCGGAGCTGTGGTTATTGTTCTGTTCTTGCTTGGCTATTTGGGATTGAGGTAAGGCCGTCGTCCAAGGTGGAGAGCTCGTCATCGCTATCCGAGTCGGATTCACCTTTAGAGAAATTCGCCACGCGCATCGAACACTGGCGACCACTCCGGAAGCAGGCGATCACAGGTCATTGGGGCCAAGTAGGTATCAGAGGAGAACAGAATTGCCTCTTCGGTACGCCAATTACAACTACCACCGGGCCATCCACGCCAGCGGACAAGCTGCTCGTTACATAGAGCAAGGAGTATTCCATGAATACGATCATCGCTTCGCTCCACCTGCCATGGCGCGCGATGGTTTCGAGGCTCTGCTTGAGCCTAGGTGTCATTAGCGCTTTGGCGGCGGTGATCTGGATTGGCTTGGTCGGGTGGCAGCTCTTCAGAGTGGCCTCCGACGAGGGAATCGACCCGGTCGATGCGTTGATTTGCCTTGTCGGATTCGTGTTTTTCGGTGCGGTCTCGTTTATCAGTTGGGAGTGCCTATCGGAAGACGCGAGTTCGCGTCGCTCTTCTGCCGCTGACTGATCCAGTATGCTGCACGACCTGCGCATACGGCTGCGCGTCGGTGTCACCCACGCCCGACGCGAGGTATCACCTCCAACGCCTCGCGCTTCAAGTTGATAAAGCCGTTTCGCTCGTATTAAACACCGGCAAAAACTATGTGACCCGTTGAAAGGCGTCGCGGATCCATACATGCACGAAAAGTACGATTACCCCTTCTTTCGAATGGCGGCGATACTCTCCGGCGTGCTCAAATGGGTTTTGGTGACCGTGTCGAATGTATCCTCGATTGGTTCCACTCGCCATGCGAGTGCAGAGCCTTGAACAGATGATCAAGGGCCGGCTAGCACACGGCGAAGGCCCGAGCAACGCGACCTTGATCAAGGCGCTGCGAGGGGCCAAGGGGCACCTCTGGCACGGCTGGCCCTATCCAGCATTGCAACGGCTGGATAGTCTCGGCTGGGATCTCGATGCCGAGGCCAGTCCCGAGGAGGCGAAGCTCCTTGCCAAGCTCGATAATTCATCGTCTACCTGGAGAACAACCAGCGCTTCATCGTGAACTACATTGATCAATATCGCCATGGGGAGCCGATTGCCTCCGGTTTCGTCGAGTCGGTCGTCAACCTGGTGCTCAGCAAGCGCTTTGTTAAGCGGCAACGGATGAACAGCGAGCGCATACGCTTCTGCAAATCCGGACCGCCTTGCTTAATGACCGGTTCCGGTCTCACTTCGAGCGATGGCATCCCTCCATCGCTGGTGAATGCATTCATCGCGTCGCCACTTAGCCCTCGCTTTGGCAAGGTCTCCCAGAAGGCCTCATTGTGTCGGCAATACCTTGCCCCTGCTCGTCCGCTAGTACCGACCATCGCTTCACTCCCGCCTACCGTGAAGTCGTTGCCTTCTCATCACCGCCCGCTACTCGCCACGCGGGTTCCGCTGACACTTACCTGCGGACACGCTTGTAGCCAGAAGACACAACCACCCGGAGTCGCACGCTCGATATAGCCGACTATTCGACTTTGAGCATACCCTTCATATTCGGGTGCAGCGTGCAGGCATAGGGGAACTCGCCTGCTTTGTGCGCAATAGATCGCCGCGACCCGCCAGCAACGATGCTGCGCGAGTCGAACACCCCTGGTGCGGTGACGGTATGGGGATACGGATCTTTGTTGACCCACATAATCGTATCGCCTCGCTTGACGCGGATGGCCTAGGGCTCACACTTCGCGCCCTGGATCACCACCGTGTGTCTTGCCGTCTTCTCGGCCGCGATTGCGCTGGGACCAACGCAGAGCAAGCCCCACGCAAGGACTAGTGCAACCGCGAGCAGGAGTCTTCGCCGCCGCCCATCGGGTCGTGTCGGTAGTTGGCGCATCGACGTCATGCTCATGCAGAGAATTACTTGCCGAGCGACGATTGGATCTTCTTCGCATGCTCCAGGTGCCCCACAAACGCGGGGCGCACAGCAACCAGCAGCGCCTTTAGCTCATCGTTCTGAGCATTGGGAATGAGCGTCTTGTCGAGTGCATCAATCACTTGTTCGTGATACGTTACTTCGTGGTCAATATATGCCTTGTCGAAACTCGCACCCTTGAGTCCCTTCAGGGTCTTTATGTTCTCGTCGCCGCCGGACTGCAAGCTCTCACTCGTTGGATTCTTTTCCGGAGTGACCTTTAGCTTCTTGACCAGTGCCACTGCCTGTTTATTCACACCGGTATGGTCAGTGACCATCTGTTTTCCGAAAGCCTTTACGTCGCGAGAGTGACCGTCCTTCTCCGCCAGTTTTCCCGCGTCAATGTCGACTTGGTTTGCGGTTACGACGATCGCGGAAATCTGCGCGTCGTTGGGTGTTTGGGCTGCGGCTCCAACTGCGACGACGGCCAAGATCGCACCCAGAGTTATGGAGATGCTTTTCATTGTTCTGCTCCTCGGCGAGGAGTTAGCCACGCATTCTTGCCCCGCGTGGCAGTGGGCTTTGGTGCCGATTCCGTGCATGGATTTAACGGCACCCGCAGAAGCGTTGGGCTATCCCTAAAGGCGCTACGGCAGCACATCGAATATAGGCTAGGCGAAGACAATTTACATGCCGGTGCGAAGCGGGCCACACCAGAAAATGCCTTGACGAACAGATTTGCTGAAGCGGCGTCACGAGCGAGAGACAAACTATGGCAGGCTGCTGTGCCGTGGGTGACAAATTTTGCTGCAATGCACTTACAGGCCCAGACACCCGCGGAAGCCAAATACGCCTGCTCCCTTATCTTCATCGGCGCTGATCTTCAGCGCGTCCTGATCTCCATCGGCTACCACGCAGGCCGGGGCTATGCGGACCAGTCATCCGGCAACGCCGTCGGCCACCAGGCCTTGGGTGTTTCGACCAAAGCCTAGCTTGCCGGACTGCAATGCCTCAATTGCCTTTCTTCGCTAGCACAGCGCCTTTGTGCATCGCGATGTGGTGAGTCTTGTCACTCTTGATCTCATACTGAGGGTAATCGGTGCTCGCATGGTGCGTATATCCCTTGTAATCGACATTTTTTG
>NZ_JBFTSF010000215.1:0-11395 GCF_056399905.1 Cupriavidus sp. 01L46 | reverse complement strand
CGCTGATGGTGCTGGGCCTGATCGGCGCCGTGGTGCTGGCGTCGGGCTCGCTGGTCAAGGCCATCGCCATGATCGTGCTGGGCCTGCTGCTGGGCCTGGTCGGCACCGACGTGAACTCGGGCGCCGCGCGCTTCTCGTTCGACGTGCCTGAGCTGACCGACGGCCTGAACTTCGTCTCGGTCGCCATGGGTGTGTTCGGCTTCGCGGAAATCATCGCGAACCTGGAACAAAAAGATGCCCGCGAAACCTTCACGGACCACATCACCAACCTGTTCCCGACCAAGGAAGACTTCAAGCGCATGATCCCGGCAGTGCTTCGCGGCACGTTCCTGGGCTCCGCGCTGGGCATCCTGCCGGGCGGCGGTGCGGCGCTGGCTTCGTTTGCAGCCTACTCGCTGGAAAAGAAGACCTCGAAGTTCTCGCATGAGTTCGGCAAGGGCGCCATCGAAGGCGTGGCGGGTCCGGAATCGGCCAACAACGCCGCGGCGCAGACCTCCTTCATCCCGCTGCTCACGCTGGGCATTCCGCCCAACGCCGTGATGGCGCTGATGGTGGGCGCGATGACCATCCACAACATCCAGCCGGGCCCGCAGGTCATGACCAGCAACCCCGCGCTGTTCTGGGGCCTGATCGCCTCGATGTGGATCGGCAACTTCATGCTGATCATCCTGAACCTGCCGCTGATCGGGATCTGGGTCAAGCTGCTCAAGGTGCCTTACCGCTACCTGTACCCGGCCATCCTGGTGTTCTGCTGCATCGGCGTGTACTCGGTCCAGAACACCACGTTCGACGTGTTCCAGACCGCGGCCTTCGGCGTGATCGGCTACCTGTTCATCAAGCTCAAGTGCGAGCCGGCGCCACTGCTGCTGGGCTTYGTGCTGGGGCCGATGATGGAAGAGAATTTCCGCCGCTCCCTGCTGCTGTCGCGCGGCGAGTTCAGCGTGTTCCTGACCCGCCCGCTGTCGCTCGGCCTGCTGATCGCAGCCGCCGTGCTGGTCCTGATCGTGGCGCTGCCGTCGATCAAGAACAAGCGCGAGGAAGCTTTCCAGGAAGAATAAGAGAGCAAGTCCCGCGGCCGGTATCCGTGCCGGCCGCGAGCGACGATGCCACTGAAGACCCTCAAGGTGCCGCAAGGCACCTTTTTTCATGCCTTGCCCGCTGCGGCGCTCAGATGCTGGCGGCAAGCGCACCGGCTCGCGCCAGCCAGGCATCCCTCTGCCCGGGCTGCGAGCCCAATACCGGGCCGAACGCCATGGTGCTGACCGGCTTGATCCCGCAGAACTCCAGCGTGGTCTTGCGCATCTGGCGGATGCCCGGCATGCGGTAGATCCATTTGAAATACCAGGGCGGCGTATCCATGGTCACCAGGAGATGCGCCGAGCGGCCCTTCAGGAGCTGATCAGGGAACGCTTTGCCGGCGCGGTACTTGAAGGCGAAGCCGGGCAGCAGCACGCGGTCCAGGAAGCCCTTKAGCAAGGCGGGCGGGCCGCCCCACCAGATCGGAAAGACGAACGCAAGGTGTCCCGCCCAGGCCATGGCTTCCTGTGCCTCGACCAGGTCGGGCTCGAGGCCCTGGATGGCGTTGTAGCCCGCATGCAGGATGGGATCGAACTTCAGCATATCCAGCCTGAGCAGCCGGACTTCGTGCCCCGCGGCTTCCGCGCCGGCCGCATAGGTCCTGGCGATGGCGCCGCACAAGCCGTCGTTCGAAGGGTGACCCATGATCACCAGTATTCGCTGCCGCATTGCGATGCTCTCCAAAAAAGGTCGACGCCGCGAGGGTAAGGCTTGCCCCTTGAGGCAGAGTCAAGGCCGCGGGCACGCCATCGCGCCGTGCGGCGCATCGCTGGCCGCTTCGCGCGCTTCGCCACGGCCAAGGCACGCACGGATTTCCGCGCCGATCTCGCCAAGCTCGGCGTCCAGCTTGCGCAACCTGTGGATTTCCTCGCGCAGGCTCGCACGCTTGCTGTCGACCTGCTGCACGAGCCGGTGCCAGTCCGGCTCCCCAGCGCCCGCATCCATCACCGGAAGCAGCTCGGACAGGCGAAAGCCCAGGGCCTGCGCCTGCCGGATCAGCCCGACCTGCCTGACTGCGTCGTCCGCGTAGACGCGGTATGAGCCGGCGCGCGTGACCTGCCCTAGCAAGCCAAGCGATTCGTAGTGGCGGATCGCCTTCGGCGACGCGCCCGTGCGCCTGGCAACTTCTCCGATGAACATCCCCGTTCCTCCCTTGCATTGGTACGAAAGTACGAAACGCCAGTGGCATCCTGCATGCTTGCCCTGGCTTGGCTTGGCTTGGCTTGGCTTGGCTTGGCTTGGCTTGGCTTGGCTTGGCTTGGCTTGGCTTGGCTTGGCTTGGCTTGGCTTATGGCGCGAACCTTGCCGCAAGCGCTTCACAGGGTAAGGCTTGCCCTTAGGGGCAGAGTCAAGCCCCCCCCGAGGTGCCTTTCGCCGGCGCCAGGGACATCGAACAGGCCCGCGCAGGCGTCCCGCACGGCCGCCGTGACGTGGCGGCGCGCCTGGTCCCGCCGCTCCAGCATGCCGATGGTGCGCAGCACCCGCGCGCCGCCGATGTCGAGCGGCAGGATGCGCAGGGCTTCGTCCTCCAGCCAGCGTGCGCGCTGCAGCAACGGCACCACGGTCACGCCCACCTGCTGGCGCACCAGTTCGACGAGCGCTTCGATCGAGTTCAGCTCGAGGAACTCATTGACGCGCAGATGCGCGCGGCGTAGCGCCCGCGCAACCAGCATGCCGGTGCGCTGGCCGCGGTCGAAACGCAGGAAGGGGTTGGCCGCCAGCGCTTCGCGCGCGTTCGCGCCCAGGCTGTCGCGCCCGGCAATCGCCACCAGCGGCTCCTGGTAAAGCGGCGTCCACACCAACGTGCCGGGCAGGCGGCCCGCCCCTTCCACCAGCATCGCCGCGTCCAGCTCACCGGCTTCCACCTGCGCCGCCAGCTCGATAGACTTGGCGCTGACCAGGCGCACGTCCAGCGCCGGGTATTCGCGCTTCATGCGCGCCACCACATGCGACAGGCCGCCCATGACCGACACCACTGCGCCCACCGCTACCGCGCCGGCCATCGCGTCCGGCGCTTCCGGGGGCAGGCGCATCTCGTCGTAGAGCGCGAGCATGCGGCGCGCCTGCGGCAACAGTTCGCGCCCGCCGGCATTGAGCGCCACCACCCGGCCTCCCCGGTCGAACAGCTCGCGGCGCAGTTCCATCTCCAGCGCGCGCATCTGCAGGCTGACCGCGGCCTGGGTCAGGGCCACCCGCTCGGAGGCGGCAGCAAAGGAGCCGTGGTCGGCCACGGCGACGAAGGTGCGCAGGAAACGGATGGTGCTCATGGCGAGAAAGTCATGATGCGTGGCTTGGTGCGTGGCTTGGTGCGTGGCTTGGTGCGTGGCTTGATATGTTACTTATTATCAACATCAATACTTAAGAAAACCTTTAGACATAAGAAAGAAATATTAGCTTTCATTATGATGACCTGCACGGAATAATGGATCCGCAGCACCGCCTGGCAGCATTCGCAGCGGAGTGTGTTGCCCGAGGGCCGGCCCCGGCCTGCGTTTGCCTTGCTTCCCCGATCCGGAGATCACCATGAAACACTGGCTGCGCCTGTTTGGCACGAGCCTCGCCACCGGACTTGCGCTGAGCGCCGTCCCGGCACTCGCCGACACCTACCCGAACAAGCCGATCCGCCTGATCGTGCCGTTCCCGGCCAGCGGCGCCACCGATTTGCTGGCTCGCGCCATCGCGCAGAAGGTGGGCACCAACATGGGCCAGCAGATCGTGGTCGACAACCGGCCCGGCGCCGGCGGCGCCATCGGTTCCGACATGGCCGCCAAGGCCCCGGCCGACGGCTACACGCTGCTGATCGCCACGACCAGCACGCATTCGATMGGGCCGTACATCAACACGCGCCTGCCGTACAACACCGAGACCGACTTCACGCCGATCGGCCAGGTGGCCATCGCCACCAACGTGCTGGTGGTGCCGAACAGCCTGCCGGTGAAGAACGTCAAGGAGCTGATCGACTACGCCAAGAAGCATCCGGGCGAGCTGAACTACGCGTCCAGCGGCAACGGCACCGTGGTGCACCTGACCGCCGAAGCCTTCAAGGCGCAGGCCGGCGTATTCATCACGCACATCCCGTATCGCGGCACCGCGCTGGCCGTGCCCGACCTGATCTCCAACAAGGTGCAGGTCCTGTTCGACAGCATCGTCTCGGGCCTGCCGCACGTGAAGGACGGCAAGCTCAAGGCGCTGGCCGTGACCAGCCTGAAGCGCTCGCCGCTGGCGCCCGAGATCCCGACCGCCAGCGAGTCCGGCCTGCCCGGCTTCGAGTCCGATACCTGGTTCGGCATCTATGGCCCCAAGCAGATGCCGGCCGAGCTGGTGAACCGCCTCAACGCCGAATTCAACAAGGCGATCCAGGCGCCCGACGTGAAGGAGCGCCTGGGCAAGCTGGGCGCGGAACCCGTTGGCGGCACGCCGGCCCAGTTCGCCGCGATGGTCAAGAAGGACAGCGCGCGCTGGGGTAAGCTGATCAAGGATCGCAAGATCACCGTGGAATAACGTACGAACGCTGGCAAGCCGGCCGCGGCATCGCGGCCAAGCGCTGCCAGCGCATCGAACCGAGACAAGCATGCAGAACTTCAACTGGACCAATCCCTACCCTTCCGTGCGCATCCCGCTGTTCGCGCGCAACGTGGTGTCCACCTCGCACCCGCTGGCGGCGCAGGCCGGCCTGCGCATGCTGCTCAAGGGCGGCAATGCGGTCGATGCAGCCATCGCCGCGGCGGCGGCCATCACCATCGTCGAGCCGGTCTCGTGCGGCCTGGGCAGCGACGCTTTCGCGATCCTGTGGGACGGCAAGGAAATGCATGGCCTGAACGCTTCGGGCGTGGCGCCGGCGGCATGGAGCCCCGAGTATTTCAAGAGCAAGTACGGCACCGACGCCAACGGCATCGCMAAGCGCCCCGTGCGCGGCTGGGACGCCGTCACCGTGCCGGGCGTGATCGCCGGCTGGGCCGCGCTGCATGAGCGCTTTGGCAAGCTGCCCTTTGCCGAGCTGATGGAACCCGCCATCGAGATCGCCGAGCGCGGCTACGCCGTGCCGCCGGTGGTGGCGCACAAATGGGCAGCCGCCGTGCCGGAACTCAAGGACCAGCCTGGCTACGCCGAGGCCTTCATGCCGAATGGCCGGGCACCCAATGTGGGCGAGAAGTTCACGCTCAAGGCTGCCGCCGACACGCTGCGCAAGATCGGCGCCAGCAAAGGCCGCGCCTACTACGAAGGCGAGATCGCCGAGAAGATCGTCGCCTTCAGCCAGGAATGCGGCGGCGCCATGACGGCCGACGACCTGCGCAACTACAAGCCCGACTGGGTCAAGCCGATCAGCAAGGCCTACCGCGGCTACGAGCTGCACGAGATCCCGCCGAATGGCCAGGGCATCGCCGCGCTGGTGGCGCTGGGCATCCTGGACCAGTTCGACATGGCCGCGCTGCCGGTGGATTCGGTCGAGTCGCAGCATCTGCAGATCGAGGCGATGAAGCTGGCTTTTGCCGATCTCTACCGCTACGTGGCCGACCCTGGCAGCATGGAAGTCACGCCCGAGCAGATGMTGGACGACGCATACCTGAAGTCGCGCGCCAAGCTGATCGACATGGAGCGCGCCACGCACTTCGATTTCGGCATGCCCAAGGTCGGCGGCACCATCTACCTGACCGCCGCCGACGAGAACGGCATGATGATCTCGTTCATCCAGTCGAACTACATGGGCTTCGGCTCCGGCGTGGTCGTGCCGGGCACCGGCATCAGCCTGCAGAACCGCGGCGTGGGCTTCTCGATGGATCCGAAATCCCCCAACGTGGTGGCCGGCGGCAAGCGCCCCTTCCACACCATCATCCCGGCCTTCCTGACCAAGGACGGCCAGCCAGTGATGAGCTTCGGCGTGATGGGCGGCGACATGCAGCCGCAGGGCCATCTGCAGACCGTGGTGCGCATGGTGGACTACAACCAGCAGCCGCAGGCCGCGTGCTGCGCGCCGCGCTGGAAGGTCAACCGCGACTTCACGCTGGACGTCGAATCCACCATGGATCCGGCGGTCGTTGCTGGCCTGAAGGCTCGCGGCCACCAGCTCAAGTCGGTCGACGACCCATACATGGATTTTGGCTCGGGCCAGTTTATCTGGCGCCTGTCGGACGATGCCGAGCATGGCTATGTGGCCGCCAGCGACAGCCGGCGCGACGGGCAGGCCGTAGGGTTTTGAGTACCCGTAGGTAGCACTGGGAGCGCCCGCCGCAAGGCGGGCTTTTTTTTGCCTGTGCACCGCCAGTGCGGATCCCCTTGACGTGGCGGCCGATCTCATCCTAAATTTCTGTATTGACAGAAATTACTGACAAAACGCAAGCCAGATCGCACCACGCGAAGGAGAACATGACATGAGCGCGCCCGCACTGACGCTGTTCTTCGACGGCGGTTGCCCGCTCTGTGCCGCCGAAATGCGGCGCATGGCGAGACTCGACCGCCACGGCCGGCTGGGATACCTCGACATGCGCGGCGAGGGCTTCGATCCCGCGGCCTACGGCACCACCTTCGCCGCCATGGATACGGAACTGCATGGCGTGCGCGCCGACGGACACTTGCTGGTTGGTATCGACTGCATCGCCGAGAGCTATGCGCTGATCGGCCTGGGCTGGCTGGTGTGGCCGCTCAGGCTGCGGGCTACCCGCCCCGCGTGGCAGCACCTCTACCGCTGGTTTGCGCGCAACCGCTATCGGGCCAGCCGGCTGCTGGGCTACGGCTGCGCGGACGGCGTCTGCACGCCGGGCCGGCGCTGAGTCGGCGCTGAGTCGGGCGCCTCACCCGACTGTCTGCAACTGGCCTGCTTGCCATGGCGGCGACTGTGCATGGTGTACGCCGCTTGCGGCACTACACTGAGGCCTTCGCCTTTGCTTTCACCCCGACCGCCATGACCACCTACGCTTTCCGCCTGCTCAACGTCTTCGCCGAATCCACCTTCGGCGGCAATCCCCTGTGCGTGTTCGAGGATGCGCGCGGGCTCGACACGGCCACCATGCAGGCCCTGGCGCTGCAGTTCAACCTGTCCGAAACCACCTTCATCCTCCCCTCCGAACAGGCCAGCGCGCACGTCCGGATTTTCACCACGGGCTACGAGATGCCCTTTGCCGGCCATCCCACGTTGGGCACCGCTCATGTGGTGCGCGACCTGGCCGCTACCGGCGACGCGCTCACGCTGGAGTTCAAAGCGGGCGTGGTGCCGGTGACCGCGCAGGGCGACGTGTGGACCTTCACCGCGCCGCATGCGGGTGCGCCCAGGACCGCGCCGGCGGGCCTGCCGGACGCGCAGATGGCATCRCTGCTCGGGCTCGCCGAGACCGACCTGCTGGCGGCGCCGATCTGGGTCGACACCGGCGCCGACCAGCTGATGGTGCCCGTGAAAACCGTGGACGCGGTGCGCCGCGCGCAGCCTGACAGCGCACGCCTGGCGTCCTGGCCGCAGAGCAGCCTGGGCCGCAAGACGGCCTACGTCTTCGCCTTCGACCCGACGCGGCCGGGCCAGGTGGTGTCGCGTTATTTCTTCACCAAGCAAGGCGGTGGCGTGGCCGAGGACCCGGGCACCGGCTCGGCCTGCGCCAATCTGGGCGGCTGGCTGATCGCCAACGATTACGCGCTGCCGGCCGCCTATCAGGTCTCGCAGGGCGAGGCGGTCGACCGGCCGTGCACGCTGCGCCTGGAAGTCACCGGCGAGCGGGCCATCCGCGTGGGCGGTCGCGTGATCGAGCTGGGACGCGGCACCATCAACCTGTAACGCGCAGGCTTGCGGCGTCAACGCGACAAAAGGCGCGGTACTGCGTTACAGTGAGCGTCTGCCCGGTCTTCCCACCGCCCTAACGAGCGCCCCACATGCGCCGCCCGACATGACCACGCCGCACGCCCTGACCACGCTGGCCGAGCTGGAGGCCCACTACGCCGAAGCCGGCGAAGCCTCGCTCGCCAAGGAAGTCGACTACCTGCACCCGCACTACCGTGCCTTCGTCGAGGCCGCCCCGCTCTGCATGCTGTCCACGGTGGGCGGCGAGTACGCGGAAGTCTCCCCGCGCGGCGATGCGCCGGGCTTTGTGCAGGTGCTGGATGAGCGCACGCTGCTGCTGCCGGACCGGCGTGGCAACAACCGCCTGGACAGCCTGCGCAACATCATCGCCGACCCGCGCGTTGGCCTGCTGTTCCTGATCCCGGGCGTGAACGAGACCATCCGCGTGGCGGGCACCGCCCATGTCTCGGTGGACCCGGCGCTGATCGCGCGCTGCGTCGTGGATGGCAAGGCGCCGGCCACCGTGCTGGTAATTTCAATCCAGTCGGTGTTCTTCCAGTGCGCCCGCGCGCTGGTGCGCTCCAAGCTTTGGGCACTGGAAACACAGGTGGCGCGCAGCAGCCTGCCGAGCAACGGCACCATCCTTGCCGCCGTGAGCCGGGATCCCTTCGACGGCGTCGCCTACGACGAGTCGCAGCCCGCGCGGATGAAGCAAACCCTGTATTGACCCCATGTACACGCCATCCCACTTCGCCAGCACCGAAAGCGACGCCATCGACGAGGTCATGCGCCGCTACCCCTTTGCCACGCTGATCGGCAACGACGCCGACGGGCTGCCGTTCGCCACCCACCTGCCGGTGGTGGCCCAGCGCAGCGGCGATGCCTGGCAGATCGAAGGCCATATGGCGCGTGCCAACCCGCACTGGCGCTGGCTGGAGCAGACGCCCAGCGCCCTGCTGGTGTTCCAGGGGCCGCATGGCTATGTGTCGCCAGCGTTGTACGAGCAAAAGCTGTCGGTGCCGACCTGGAACTACGTGGCCGTGCATGTGTATGCGGAGATCGCTACGATCCATGACGCCGATGCCAAGGATGCGTTGCTCAAGCGGTTGATCGCGCAGAACGAGCCCGGCTACGCTGCGCAGTGGCGCGCGCTGCCGGAGGATTTCCAGCAGAAAATGCTGGGCGCGATCGTGGGCCTGCGCATCGTGCCCACACGCATCGAAGCCAAGTTCAAGCTCAGCCAGAACCGCCCGGCGGGCGACCGCGCCCGCATTCTCGCGGCCCAGCAGGAAGGCAGCCCCATCGAGCGCGACATGGCAGCGTGGATGGCACGCATGATGGGCGCCTGAAGCGCGCCTGAAGAACGCCTGAAGCCCCCCCGCACGGCCAGCTTCGAACCCGGCTCTCGCGCCGCTCAGGCGCGCGGCAGCCACTCTGGCGCGTGCGTGCCCAGCGGAACTGAAGGCAGCGCCCAGTGCGCGGGCGTCTCGGACAAGCGTCCCGCGTGCGACACCGCGCGCAGTTCGCCAAAGCCCGACGGCAGGGTCACCAACAGGTCGGACACGTCCTCGAAGCGCTGGTCCGGCGCCTCCAGGCCACCGTCGATTCGGCCCAGGCCGCGCAACCACTGGCCAACCTGCGCCAGCGACACCCGCACATGCCAGCTGCCGCCCTCGGCCGCACGGCGATGCAGCCCGGCCATGGCGCCAAGCGCCAGCAGGTAGCCAGCCGCATGGTCCAGCACTTGCGCCGGCAGCGGCAGCGGCTCCTCGCTGCGCGCCGCGGACGCTTCCGCCTGATTGAAGCCGCTGGCGGTCTGCACCAGCGAATCGAAGCCGCGCTTGCCAGCCCAAGGACCCAAATGCCCGTAGGCACTTAGCGTCACATAGACGATGCCGGGGCGGGCGCGGGCCACCGCCTCCGGCCCCACGCCCAACTCCGCCAGCCCCTGCGGGCGATAGCCCTGGATCAGCACGTCGGCGCCGTGCAACAGCTTGTGCAGGGTGCGTTTGTCGTCGGGGTCGCGCAGGTCCAGCTGGCAGGCGCGCTTGCCGCGCCCAGTGTCGATCACCAGCGGGGCAATACTGGGTAGGTGGGCCGCGCTCACCTGCAGCACATCGGCGCCGTGGGCGGCCAGCGTGCGTCCGGCTACCGGCCCGGCAATGATGCGGGTGAAATCCAGCACGCGCACGCCGCCGAGCGGGCGCGCGCCGGCCGTGGGCAGCGCGGCGAGCGGCTGCGGCGGCGCTTCGCCGATGCGCTCGATGTTGAGTGGCGGCATGCCATGCAACGCCTGCCCCTGCGGATGGCGGTCCCATTCGTCGAAGCTGCGCAGGGCGGCCACGACCAGGCCGGCCTCGGAGGTGGTGGCCTCGAAGGCCTCGGCGTCCCATTTCTGCAAGGCTGAGCGCACCGCGGCGAGATCGTGCGGGCAGCCCAGGATGCGCAGCACGCCGTCCCGGTGATGGGGAAAATTGGCATGCACGCGTACCCAGCGGCCGTCGCCGCAGCGGTAGAGGCCAGACACCTTGTCGCGGAACTCCGCCGCGGGCTCGCCGCCCACGCGCAGGTAGCGCTCGCTGCGGAACTCGGCCACGGCGTGGCGCATGTCGACGGCCACGTCCTGCCAGCGCCCGCTGCGCTGCTGCCACAGCATGGCGGCGGCCAGCGCCGACGCGCCCAGGCTGGCCTGGGCGGCCGTGCCCACGGCGAACGACGACGGCAGCACCGGATCGGCACCGCTGAGCTGCAGCCGGTCCAGGGCAGCGGCTGGCAGCCCGGCGGCCAGCCAGAGCCCGGCTACGGCCTCCAGCGGGGTTGGGCGAGTGGCTTGGGAAATAGTTGGCGTCGGCATGGCGGCAAGGCTCCACAGGGCGGGTGCGCTCTCTCCATCCTAGGCCRCGCCGGGTGTTTTTGCGCCCGTGCGCGGAGTTTGCACGACTCGGGTCCCCGGCACGGTAAAATCACCCGATCCGGCATTCCGCCATGCAATCGAGCAGCGCGGCAGGCTGCGCGCCAGACTCCGGCCGCCGCCCCGCCTCCTGACTTAACCGCCCACCGGCGCCACCATGAGCAACGACCCCAAAGCCAACGACAGCCCGACCGCCGCATCCAATTTCCTGCGCAGCATCATCGACCAGGACCTCGCCGCCGGCACCTACGCCGGCCGCCAGGATGCCCAGGGCGAGCCGTTGCCCCCCGTCATCACCCGCTTCCCGCCGGAGCCCAATGGCTACCTGCATATCGGCCACGCCAAGAGCATCTGCGTGAACTTCGGCATGGCGCGCGATTTCGGTGGCCGCTGCCACCTGCGCTTCGACGACACCAACCCGGTCAAGGAAGACACCGAATACGTCGATTCCATCATCGACGCGGTGCACTGGCTCGGMTTCAGCTGGGACACCACGGCCAAGGACGGCAGCAAGCAGCCGCACCTGTACTACGCCAGCGACTACTTCGACCAGCTCTACGCTTCAGCTGGGACACCACGGCCAAGGACGGCAGCAAGCAGCCGCACCTGTACTACGCCAGCGACTACTTCGACCAGCTCTACGC
>NZ_JBFTSF010000214.1:0-11546 GCF_056399905.1 Cupriavidus sp. 01L46 | reverse complement strand
GGCGTGGACATGGTGCCCGCCATCAACGCCGTGCTGACGGATGACATGCCGATTTACGGCGTGCGCATGCTGGACCACACGCTGCCGTACTACCTGCGCCGCACCACCATCATGGTGGAATGGCCGGACGAACTGGAGTTCGGCACCAAGCAGGAGCCGCAGAAATGGCTCCCCACGCTGGATGCCTTTATTGCAAAATGGCAGGATGGCCAGCACGCCGTTGGCATCATGTCGGCTGCCACCTACAAGCTGCTGCAAGAGAGCAAGGTGCCGATGTACAAGATCGGGCAGGACAAGCGCCGCGTCGCGGTCACCAACTTCCCGCCTCCCGGCCAGGCGCCGGCAGCCCCGCAGCAAGAACCGAACCGCGCGCCATGACGCTCTCTACCTTCGCTTTCATCTTCACCGGCGTGCTGCTCAATGCGTGCGCGCAGCTGCTGCTCAAAGCCGGCACCAACGCCGTGGGCGCCATCACCATCGAGCGCGCGACACTGTTTGCCACGGCGTTTCGCGTGCTGACGCAGTGGCCGGTGCTGGCTGGCCTGACGCTGTACGTAGTCAGCGTCGGCGTGTGGATCGTCGGGCTGTCGCGGGTCGACGTATCGATCGCTTACCCGATGCTGTCGCTCGGTTATGTGGTGAACGCCCTGGCAGCGTGGTGGCTGTTCGGTGAAATGATCGGCCCGCTGCGCGTTGCCGGCATTCTGCTGATCCTCGCCGGCGTGTTTCTCATCGCTCGTTCCTGATCACCGCACCTTCGCACCATCGCCACAAGAGCCTGATTGCCATGACCGCTTCCGCTGCGCAAGCCTTCCTGCCCTTCGTCAAGCCGAATATTGACGCCGCTGCCATCGCCGAGGTGGGCAAGGTGCTGGCCTCGGGCTGGATCACCTCCGGCCCCAAGATGCACGCCTTCGAGGCCGCCCTGTCCGAGCTGTTCGGGGGCCGCCCGGTGCGCACCTTCGCCAATGGCTCGGCGACGATGGAGATCGCGCTGCGCGTGGCCAATATCGGCCCCGGCGACGAAGTCATCACCACCCCGATTACCTGGGTTGCCACGGCTAATGTCGTGATCACGGTGGGCGCCAGGCCCATCTTCGTCGACATCGACCCGCGCACGCGCAATATCGATCTCGACGCCGTGGAAGCCGCTATCACGCCCCGTACCCGCGCCATCATGCCGGTCTACCTGTCGGGCCTGCCGGTGGATATGGACCGCCTCTACGCCATCGCGAAGAAGCACAACCTGCGCGTGATCGAGGATGCCGCGCAGGCCATCGACTCGCGCTGGCGCGGCCAGCGCATCGGTGCCTTCGGCGACCTGGTCAGCTTCAGCTTCCAGGCCAACAAGAACATCACCAGCGTCGAAGGCGGCTGCCTGGTGATGAACTCGCCCGAAGAAGCCGAACGTGCCGAACGCCTGCGCCTGCAAGGCGTGATTCGTACCGGCATGGACGGCATGGATGTGGAAGAGCCCGGCGGCAAATTCAACCTGACCGATGTCAACGCYGCCATCGGCCTGTCGCAACTGACGCAACTTGACGCCATCACGGCACGCCGTGCCGAACTGGCCGAGGCGTACTACCGCTGCGCCGCCGACAGCGGCCTGGCCGAACTCGGCATCGAGCTGCCGCTGCCGCGTGACGCAGAGCTGGCCACCACCAACTGGCATATGTTCCAGGTGGTGCTGCCGGCCGAACGCATCGAAGGCGGGCGCACCGCGGTGATGGAGGCCATGCGCGAGCAAGGCGTCGGCACCGGCGTGCATTATCCCGCCGTGCACCTGTTTTCTTATTACCGCTCCCTGGGCTGGCGCGAAGGCATGCTGCCGCACGCCGAGCGCATCGGAAGGGGCATCGTCACGCTGCCGATGTTCCCTGCCATGCAAGCCGCCGACGTGGAGCGGGTATGCGCAACTCTTAGTGAAACATGCAAACGCCTCTTCAAATGAGCCCTGTCGAAGTCTCCGTCGTCATTCCCGTCTATAACGAGGAAGATGGCCTGCAAGCCCTGTTCGACCGGCTCTACCCGGCGATGGACGGGCTCGGCTGCAACTACGAGATCATCTTCGTCAACGACGGCAGTCGCGACCGTTCGGCACAGATCCTGGCCAGCCAGTTTCACAAGCGCCCGGACACGACGCGCGTCGTGCTGTTCAACGGCAACTTTGGCCAGCATATGGCCATCCTGGCCGGCTTCGAGCACACCCGCGGCCAGATCGTGATCACGCTGGACGCCGACCTGCAAAACCCGCCGGAGGAAATCCCGCGGCTGGTGGCAACCATGCGCGAAGGCCATGACTACGTTGGCACCATCCGCCGCGAGCGCAACGACACGGCGTTCCGCCGCATTGCGTCCCGGGCCATGAACCAGCTGCGCGAGCGCATCACGCGCATCAAGATGACCGACCAGGGCTGCATGCTGCGCGCCTACGACCGCAATGTCGTCGACACCATCAATGCCTGCCGTGAGGTCAATACCTTCATCCCCGCGCTGGCCTATACCTTCTCCTCCAATCCGGTGGAGATCGTGGTCGAGCACGAAGAACGCCACGCCGGCGAATCCAAGTATTCGCTGTTCCAGCTCATCCGGCTGAACTTCGACCTGGTCACGGGCTTCTCCATCGTGCCGCTGCAGTGGTTCTCCGCCATCGGCACCTTGTTATCGCTGGCATCGGCGGGCCTGGTGGCGGTGCTGCTGGTTCGGCGCTTCGTGCTTGGCGCGGAAGTGCAGGGTGTGTTCACCCTGCTCGCCTTCAACTTCTTCCTGGTTGGCATCATGCTGTTCGGCATCGGCCTGCTGGGCGAGTACATTGGCCGCATCTACCAGGAAGTGCGCAACCGTCCGCGCTACCGCATCCAGGCGGTGCTTGAAGGCACGCCGGAACAGCAAAAAGCGATGGAGGTCCCGTGCGCGCAGTAGTCTTCGCTTATCACAWCGTCGGCGACCGCTGCCTGCGCGTGCTGCACGCGCGTGGCGTGGAAGTGGCGCTGGTGGTGACGCACCGCGACCGCCCGGATGAGAACATCTGGTTCCGCCGCGTTGCCGATACCGCCGCCGAACTCGGCCTGCCTGTCACCTACGGCGAAGACCCCGCCGATCCGGCGCTGGCCGCCGCAGTGGCCGCGGCGCGCCCCGACGTGATCTTCTCTTTCTACTACCGCGCGATGATTCCCGCGGCAGTGCTGGCGMTGGCGCCGCAAGGCGCGTTCAATATGCACGGCTCGCTGCTGCCCAAGTATCGCGGCCGCGTGCCGGTGAACTGGGCGGTGCTGCACGGCGAGACAGAGACTGGCGCCACGCTGCATGCGATGGAAGCCAAGCCGGATGCCGGCTTCATCGTCGACCAGACGTCAGTGCCGATCCTGCCCGACGACACCGCCGGCGAGGTCTTCGAGAAAGTAACCGTGGCCGCCGAGCAAACGCTGTGGCGCGCCCTGCCCGCCATGATGGCCGGCAACATCACGCCGCTGCCCAACCGCCTGGCCGAAGGCAGCTACTTCTCCGGGCGCAAGCCGGAGGACGGCCGCATCGACTGGCAGCAGCCGGCCGCGCAGGTCTACAACCTGATCCGCGCCGTCGCACCGCCCTATCCCGGCGCCTTCACCGATGCCGGCTCGCGCCGCTTCGTGGTGGCGCAGGCGCGCCTGCCGCATGCCGGCAGCGCAGACGGAGCAGCCCAATTGCAGTCCACCAGCGCCGCCCGCCCGGGCTTGCACGTGATCGACGGGCAGATCGTCGGCGTGTGCGGCGATGGCGGCCTGATCCTTGTACGCGAACTGCTGGACGATGGCGCCCAACCCGCGCCCGTCTCGCCTGCCGCGCTTTCCACATTTCTTACCGCATTGTCCAAAGAGGAAAACCGATGAAAAAGGTCCTGATTCTTGGCGTCAACGGCTTCATCGGCCACCACCTGACGCGCCGCATTCTCGAAACCACGTCGTGGGAAGTCTACGGCATGGACATGTCCAGCGATCGCCTTGGCGACCTGATCGACCATCCGCGCATGCACTTCTTTGAAGGTGACATCACCATCAACAAGGAGTGGATCGAGTACAACATCCGCAAGTGCGACGTGGTGCTGCCGCTGGTGGCCATCGCCACGCCCGCTACCTACGTGCGCCAGCCGCTGCGCGTGTTCGAACTCGACTTCGAGGCCAACCTGCCGATCGTGCGCGCCGCCGTGAAGTACGGCAAGCACCTGGTGTTCCCGTCCACCTCCGAGGTGTACGGCATGTGCCATGACGACGAGTTCGATCCCGAAACGTCCGAGCTGATCTGCGGCCCGATCAACAAGCCGCGCTGGATCTATGCCTGCTCCAAGCAGCTGATGGACCGAGTGATCCACGCCTACGGCATGGAGCAAGGCCTGAACTACACCCTGTTCCGTCCGTTCAACTGGATCGGCGCCGGCCTGGACTCGATCTTCGAATCGAAGGAAGGTTCTTCGCGCGTGGTCACCCAGTTCCTCGGCCACATCGTGCGCGGCGAGCCGATCAAGCTGGTGGACGGCGGCGCGCAAAAGCGTGCCTTTGCCGACGTCACCGACGGCATCAGCGCACTGATGCGCATCATCGAGAACCCGAACGGCATCGCCACCGGCAAGATCTACAACATCGGCAACCCGCGCAACATCCACTCCGTGCGCGAGCTGGCCGAGATGATGCTGAAGATGGCCGGCGACTACGCCGAGTACGCGGAAGAAGCCAAGAAGACCCAGATCGTGGAAACCTCCTCGGGCGACTTCTACGGCAAGGGCTACCAGGACGTGCAAAACCGCGTGCCGAAGATCGACAACACCGTGGAAGAGCTCGGCTGGAAGCCCGAGGTCAGCATGGAAGACGCGCTGCGCGCCATCTTCGAGGCTTACCGCAGCAAGGTGATCGAGGCGCGCACCCTGGTCGATTCGGCCAACTGAGCGCACGCACCCGATGGCCCGTATCGCCCTGAAGGTCGACGTCGACACGCTGCGCGGCACCCGCGAAGGCGTGCCGGCGCTGCTCGCCATGCTGGCCCGCGTGCGGGCCGAGRCCACCTTTCTGTTCAGTCTCGGCCCCGACCATACCGGCTGGGCGCTGCGGCGCGTGTTCCGTCCCGGCTTCCTGAAGAAGGTGTCGCGTACCTCGGTGGTGTCGAACTATGGCTTGCGCACGCTGATGTACGGCGTGCTGCTGCCCGGTCCCGATATCGGCCGCAAGGGCGCGGCCGAGATGCGCGCGGCGCGTGCGGCAGGACACGAGTGCGGCATCCACACCTGGGATCACGTCTACTGGCAGGACAACGTGCGCGAGCGCGATGCGGCCTGGACCCGGCGCCAGATGCAGAGTGCGTTCGAGCGCTACGTCGAGATTTTCGGCGAAGCGCCGCCCACCCATGGCGCGGCCGGTTGGCAAATGAACGATKAGGCCTTCCGCCAGATCGACGACTGGGGCATGGTGTACGCGTCCGACGGACGCGGCACCGGTCCGTATATCCCCACGGTCAACGGTGTGGCATGCCGCCACGTGCAAATGCCAACCACGCTGCCGACGCTGGACGAACTGATCGGCGTGGGCGACCTGACGGAAGACAACGTCCACCAGGCCGTGCTGCGCCTGAGCGAAGATGGGCGCGACCACGTGTTCACCCTGCACACCGAACTCGAGGGCGGCAAGCTTGCGCCGGTGTTCAACCGCCTGCTGGATGGCTGGCGCGCGCAGGGGCATGAACTGGTGTCGATGGCCACGCTCTACCGGCATATCGATCGCAGCGCCCTGCCGCAACTGCCGGTGACGTGGGGCGCGATCGAGGGAAGAAGCGGCGAGCTGATCCTGCAGCCGTAGGCATCTGGCCGGCGTAAGCGTCGCTCAACCGCTGCATGGCACCGGCGTCGCAGACGTCGAGCCGGACCGCGGTGACATTGGGAATGCCCTCGAACGGCATTGCCGCGTTGTCGAAGGTCCTGGCGGACCCTCGACAACGTTCAGCTACGGTCCCTCCCCGCCAGCCTCAATCCGTTGAAAACCACTAGCAAGCTCGCCCCCATATCGGCGAACACCGCCATCCACATGGTGCCCAGGCCCATGACCGTGAGTGCCAGGAAAATTGCCTTGATGCCAAGCGCCAGGGCAATGTTCTGCTTCAGGATCGTCGAAGTCTGCCGCGACAGCCGGATAAAGGCGGGGATCTTGCGCAGGTCGTCATCCATCAGCGCCACGTCGGCGGTCTCGATCGCCGTATCGGTCCCGGCCGCGCCCATGGCGAAACCGATATCGGCACGGGCCAGCGCGGGCGCATCATTGACGCCGTCACCCACCATGCCCACCACGACGCGCTTGCTGCCATTGCCGCCACTGCTGCCACTGCGGCCATTACCCGGCGCCCCTTCTGCCCCCTTCACGCTCAGCGCAGCGATGGCGTCTGCCTTGTCCTGCGGCAACTGATTGCCGCGTGCCTCGTCGATCTGCACCTGCGCTGCGATCGCTTGCGCGGTATGCGGATTGTCGCCCGACAGCATCAGCGTCTTGACGCCCAGCGCGTGCAGCTCAGCCACCGCCTCGCGGCTGCTGTCCTTGACCGTGTCCGCCACGCCGAACAGCGCCTCGACGCCGTGATCCGCGCCCAGCAGCACAACCGTCTTCCCCTGCCGCTCCAGCGCTTCCAGCGTAGCTTCCAGTTCCGGCGAGCACAGCCCGCGGTCGTGGATCAGGCGATGGTTCCCCAGGTAATAGCTGCGCCCGTTCACGCTGCCGCTGACACCGTACCCGGGCAGCGCCGCAAAGTCCTGCACTTCCAGCGCAACGATGCCGTGCGCACGCGCGGCATTGGCCACGGCCATCGACACCGGATGGTCGGACCGGGCTGCCAGGCTGGCCGCCATCACGCGCGCCGCATCGCTAGCCGCCGCACCTGCCGCGGCGGTTGCGCCCAGGGGCTGGAAATCGGTCTGGGCCGGCTTGCCGTGGGTGATGGTGCCGGTCTTGTCCAGCGCCAGCCACTTCAGATCCTTGCCTTGCTCCAGGTAGACACCACCCTTGATCAGGATGCCGCGCCGCGCCGCGGCCGCAAGGCCGCTCACGATCGTTACCGGCGTGGAGATCACCAGCGCGCACGGGCAGGCAATCACCAGCAGCACCAGCGCCTTGTAGATCCATGCGCTCCAGTCGCCGTCGATCACCAGCGGCGGCACCACGGCCACCAGCACCGCGCCAAGGAAGACCAGCGGCGTGTAGATGCGGGCAAAGCGGTCGACAAAGCGCTGCGTGGGCGCGCGGCTGCCCTGCGCCGCCTCTACCGCGTGGATGATGCGCGCCAGCGTGGAGCCGCTGGCCGGCGCGGTGACTTCGTACTCCAGTTCGCCAGCCTGGTTGATGGTGCCGGCGAAAAGTGCATCGCCGACGGTCTTGTCGACTGGAACGCTCTCGCCAGTGATCGGTGCCTGGTCCAGCGTGGACTGGCCACGCAACACCCGCCCGTCGAGCGCCACGCGTTCGCCAGGGCGCAGGCGCACCAAGGCGCCGATGGCCACCGCGCTAGCCTCCACGGGCAGCCAGCTGCCGTCGGGCTGCCGCACCGTGGCCTGCTCCGGCGCCATTGCCATCAGGCCGCGCACGGCATTGCGGGCACGGTCCAGCGACGCCGCTTCGATGCGCTCGGCCAGCGCGAACAGCACCATCACCATGGCCGCCTCTGGCCACTGCCGGATGAGCATGGCGCCGGTGACAGCGATGCTCATCAATGCGTTGATGTTCAGGTTGCCATTGGACAGCGCAATCCAGCCCTTTTTGTAGACGCCCAGCCCGGCTATTGCCACAGCCGCCAACGCCAGCAGGGGCGCCAGCCAGTCCTGGCCGGGCACTTGCAGCCACTGCACAGCCTCCGCGCCGAGCGCTGCCACGCCAGCGAGCGCCAGCGGCCACCACGGCTTGGCGGCTTGCGCCGGCAGCGCCGCGGCTTGCTCCGACAGCGGCTCGGCCTTCATGCCGAGGCTCTCGATGGCCCGCACCACCGGCTCCAGGGAGTCCAGCGTATGGTGCACCGTCAGCACGCGCTGCATCAGGTTGAACTGCAGCGCGGCCACGCCGGCCATGCTGCCCAGCTTGTTGCGGATCAGGGTCTCTTCCGTGGGGCAATCCATCGCGTCGATGCGATAGCTGGCCTCGGCGGCGCCGGCAGGCACGGCCACGGCGATTGGAGGCGCCATGCTCGCGCTGCCACAGCAAGCGGCGCCGGCCGCCTGAGCGTGCTGGTGGCCGTGGCCGTGATCATCGCCGTGCTGGTGGCCGTGATCGTGGCCATGGTTGTGCTGGTGTGCTTGATCGTGCTTATGCGCGTGTTCGTGTGCATCAGAATGCTCATGACCGCAGCAAGATGGGTCACGGAGCGAAGCTTGGTCTGGCGTTGCGCTAGGCATGGCGGTTTTCCCTGCTTGTTTTTGCTTACCGTCCATTTAAGACCCTGAAGCGACTACAGGGTCAAGTGCTGTCCGCAACATTGGCCGGTGCGGGCGCCTAAGGTCACCATTGCGCCACGGTTTAAGCCATTGTCGCGCAAGGGTCATGCTTGCTGCCTATATAATCCGCCGCATGCGCCGTCTCCTGATCCTGCTTTTCGCCATCATGCTGCCCCTCCAGTTCGCCTGGGCCGGGGCTGCGGCGTATTGCAATCACGAGAGCACGCAGCAGGGCAACGGCACCGCCACGGCCAGCGCCAGCTGGCACTTCGGCCACCATAGCCACGCCCATCAGGGCAAGCTCAGCCAGCACGGCAGCAACGACAGCAACGACAGCAAGAACGGCGAGGACAACATCAAGCTGCCCGACCTGGACTGCGCCGTGTGCCACTTTGCCAGCGCTCAGCTGGTCTTGCCGGACATGGCCACGAGCGCCTCGCACCACGGCGTGGCCATCAGCTACCGGGCGCTAGCCGCGTCCTACCTGTCGGCGCCCGGCGCCACCCCCGACCGCCCGCAGTGGCCGCTCGCCGCCTAAACGGCGAGACGACTCCCTTTACCTCCAGACTCTCGTCTCGCCGAACTTCCCTGGCTTTTTTCCGGTGAAATTCGATGAGAACACTTGTGATGCCGCTCGGGCTGGCGGCAGCTTTGCTCAGCCCTGCCGCGTTCGCCCAGTACGCGGCGACGACCCCATTGCCCGCCGCGCAAGCGGCGCAACCGATCCCCGAGCCCGCCGGCACGCTCACGCTGGACGATGCGCTCGCGCTCGCGGCCGAACGCAGCTTCACGCTCTCGGCCGCCGGCCATGAGCTCGATGCCGCCGAAGGCGGCATCATGCAGGCCCGCACCATCCCCAACCCGGAAGTCGCGGTGCAATTCGAGGACAACCGCCGCGACACCCGCACCACCACGACCCAGGTCAACCTGCCAATCGAGCTTGGCGGCAAGCGCGCCGCGCGCATCGGCGCCGCGCAGAAGGCGCGTGAGCTCGCCCAATCGCAACTGGGCGCGACGCGCACCGACCTGCGCGCGGCCGTGGTTGGCGGCTTCTTCGCGGTGGTCATCGCGCAGGAGCGCGTCAAGCTGGCGCGTGGCTCGGCCGAGATCGCCGCCAAGGGCGCGCAGGCGGCAATCCGCCGCGTAGCCGCCGGCAAGATCGCGCCGCTCGAAGAGAGCAAGGCGCGCGTGGAGCAGGCCAATGCGGAACTCGAGGTCGCCGACGCCGAGGCGGCACTAGCAATGGCACGCCAGTCGCTGGCCGGCCTTTGGGGCAGCAGCGAAGCCCGCTTCCAGGAAGCCGCCGGCAACCTGGACACCCTGCCCGCGCGGCCTGACGGCGCCAGCCTCGCGCAAGCGCTGGACAGCGCGCCGGAACTGGCAAGCCAGCGGCTGGAACTGGAGCGCAGGCAGGCCATCATCGGCGTGGAGCGCAGCCGCCAGTATCCCGACCTGACCGTCAGCCTGGGCAGCAAGCGCGACAACGGCTCAGACCGCGGCACCATGCCCGTGCTGGGCGTGTCGCTGCCGCTGCCGCTGTTCGACCGCAACCAGGGCAATCTCTACGCCGCGCTGCGCCAGGCGGATAAAGCGGCCGACGAGTACCGCGCCACGCAGGTGCGCCTCGCCAATGCGCTGCAGCAGGCCACGCGGCAATTGAGCGTATCGCGGACCTCGGCCGACTCGCTCAAGGGCACCGTGCTACCGGCTGCCCAGCAGGCCTATGAGGCCGCCACGCGCGGCTTCGAAGCCGGCAAGTTCAACTTCCTCGACGTGCTCGATGCGCAGCGCACCTGGTTCCAGGCGCGCGTCCGCTATCTCGGCGTGGTCGCCAATGCCTACCAGGCAGCCACCACCATCGACCGCATTCTTGGCCGCTAGCGCCAAAGGAACCCCATCATGGCAATCAGCAACAAGCAGAAAACGAGCATCGCCATCATCCTGGCGGGCGGCGCCATCGCAGCCGCGGGACTGATCTTCGCCGGGCGCGGCAGCGCCGACGCCACGACCGAGGCTGCCCACGCAGCAGGCGCGCATAGCGAAGACGCGGCCCACGGCGACGGCGAGCATCACGGCAGCCCGGCCAGCGCGGCGCACGGCGACGCCGCCCGGCACACCGACGGGGAGCATCACGAAACGCAAGAGAAAGAAGGCCACATCGAGATGACCCCGGCGCAGGTCCAGGCGGCCGGGCTCACGCTGCGCACCGCAGGACCCGCGCACATCGAGGGCACGGCATCCTTCCCCGGCGAGATCCGCTTCAACGAGGACCGCACGGCCCACGTGGTGCCGCGCGTAGCCGGCGTGGTGGAAGCCGTGTCCGCCAACCTGGGGCAGCAGGTGAAGAAAGGCGATTTGCTGGCGGTGCTGGCCAGCACCGCGCTGTCCGACCAGCGCAGCGAACTGCTGGCCGCGCAAAAACGCCAGGAACTGGCCGAATCCACCTTCCAGCGCGAGAAGAAGCTGTGGGAGGACAAGATCTCCGCCGAGCAGGACTACCTGGCCGCGCGCGCCGCGCTGCAGGAAGCCCGCATCGCCACGCAGAACGCCACGCAGAAGCTGACCGCCATCGGCGCCAGCGGCAACGCAGGCAGCGCCAAGTCGCTCAACCGCTTCGAGCTGCGCGCGCCCTTCGACGGCACCGTGGTCGAGAAGCACCTGGCGTTGGGTGAAGCCGTGGCGGCCGACGCCAACGTGTTCGTCATCTCCGACCTCAGCACGGTATGGGCCGAGTTCGTGATCGCGCCCAAGGACCTGGATCGCGTGCGGGTTGGCGAGAAGGTGAAGATCGCCTCCACCGCCTTCGACGGCAAGGCCGAAGGCACGGTCTCGTATGTCGGCTCGCTGCTGGGCCAGCAAACGCGCACCGCCACCGCCCGCGTCACGCTGCCCAACCCCAAGGCGGCCTGGCGTCCCGGCCTGTTCGTCACCGTAGGCGTGACCGACTCCAGCGCCGAGGTCCCGGTGGCGATCGAGGCCGAAGCCCTGCAAAGCAATGGCGATCAGCAGGTGGTGTTCGCTGTCGTTCCGGGCGGCTTCCAGGCGCAGCCGGTCAAGACCGGCCGCAGCGACGGCAAGCTGGTGGAGATCACCGAAGGCCTGAAAGCCGGCATGC